>JAYSVQ010000229.1:0-1937 GCA_043718485.1 Bacteroidota bacterium | reverse complement strand
TTCTGCTCATCGTTTTACCCTTCTTCATTTATTTTACTGCGCATTCCCTGTTTTGGTGGAAAGGCTTGTACGGTTCTCTGGGCTTATGGCGTGTTATTGCAGGCGTGATGCCCCTTGCCGTACTCATCGGATTGCTGGGTTTACAAGCCCTTGAAAAGGCATTAGGAAATAAAACGGCCGCTTTCAAAATAGTGGCGACCCTGATTTTGCTGCTTCACTTATGGATGCCTTTTAAAATTGTTCGTCCGCCTTTTTCTTGGGCAGATGAACATAAGGCATCAGTTGAAACTGCAAAGTGGATACAAAATAACCACATGGAAAAAGGCCGTATATACACAATGGATCCGCTGATGAACCATCTTCTCAATCTTGACCCTTTCGACGATCAGGTTTCAGTTCCCTTGAATTTGTACAATGCCGGACCCTTAACCTCAAGGGATTTATTGTATTGGGATCACACTTTTTGTATGCACGACCCAACATTATCGCTTTCGGTTTTTGAAAATGACAGTACACTGCTCAAGGTTTTTGATTACCGCCCGGGCATTTTCAAAAAGCAAGACAATGGCACCCTAAAAGAAATGCGGGGCGTGCTGTTTCAGCCAAAGGATTGATGTTTTTGTTTTCTAATACTTGGCTTGTGTAGCCTTTATTTTTCAATCGTGTAGGGTGTCCACTTTCTTTCCAATAGTCAGTCAATTTGTTTCGAGTTTCTTGACCGGTCATTCGCTGTTGAATCCATTTTTCACTTCTTCCGAGTTTTTGCCAATTTTCTCTTGCCCTTTCTAAGCTCTGTTCAGGGTCATTGATTTCTTGCATTCTTTCATACCCCACCTTTGCCAACCATTGCTTAAAGGGTTCTGCCTTTGGAGATGGAATGGATTGAATAATTCGGAGCAAGGTTTGCGTATCAGCTACATCTGTTACTCTCAATTTTCCATCGCCGGCTTCTAATTTGAACTGTCGACAATTTGTCGACAGTTCAAGCCCTTCTTCTGTTTTAACTCTTTTCTTCATCTTAAACCAATAATCCCGTGGGTTAGAACTTTCGGTTAAAATTTCGACTACATCAATTACAGAAAAGTACCATATTTCCTTTTCTTCGTCCCAATGCGTCCTCACCTTTTTGCTTTCGAATAATTTAATTGCACTCATTTTTGTTCTTATTTAATACGTTTGATTCGTAACTGCCAATTTATGAAAAAAGTATTTTTTTTACAAGGCATGATTCATAACCCTTTAACCTAGGCCGTCTTGCCCATTCAATTCTTCTACCCCGATCTTGTACCTAACGGCACAAAATAAAACCCTCAATCAATTATCTACCCATATTATGTGCTTAGCAGCACAAAACAAAACCCTCAAACAATTTTCTGCCCATATTGTGTGCCAACCGGCATGGAATAAATCATTCCGACTCGCTTGCAAGTTTTATCCTTGAAAGTTAGCGGTAGATTTTATTTGTCATTTAACACCTTAAGGATTTGATCGTGCAATTCGGGAATTTTATTCTTTACCACATCACATACAATCAAATAATCCACTCCCATATAGTCATGAATCAATCTATCCCTCATTCCAGCTATATTTTTCCAATTAATAGCATTCCATATTACTTTAAAATCCGCAGGGACTTTTTTGGAAGCTTCTCCAATTATTTCAAGACTTCTAACAACAGCGCGTTTTAAAGTTTCATTTTGTAAAAACAAATCCTTGGAAATGCCTGCATTAATTACAGATAAAAAATAAGCGCATTCATCTCGAATGTGTTTAACATATTCAAGAGGCTCTTAAGGCATAAATCACTTCATTTAGAATTTTGGGCCCGATGTATGGGCTTAAACCATTTTTGGTAACTATCTCAACTTTTTCACCACTAAACAGTGCTTCGAAAATGTCGCAGACCGCCATGTAATTATCAAAACTCTCTTTGCCAG
>JAYSVQ010000228.1:0-5538 GCA_043718485.1 Bacteroidota bacterium | reverse complement strand
AAATATTGTAACCGACCTATTGTATGATGAAACCGTTTGGTATCGTTTCACCACTTCTGCTACTCCCGGCCTTACCACAATCAACATTACAAATACCTCAGGAATAGATGCGAGCATTTATGTTTATGCCATTCAGAATTTTCCTTCCTGCAATTTTTCAGACCTCATTCAAATCGCAAGTGCAGATGATGCAGGCACGCAAATTTCACTTGATATCCCCTGCCTGAGTCCGAATACAAGCTATTACATTCAGGTCGATGGCGTTGACCTGTTAGGCGATCAGGGAACTTTTGATATTCAGGTGCTCGATGATGGAAACGCAAATGCCTATTCCCCCAACGATTACATCTGCAATGCAACTGCACTTGGCATTGTTCCGTCAGGAGGAAGTACCGCTATTTTCCCATCCGGAAATTTCTGTGCAACAGAAGACCTGCTCGAATTAAATGTAAGCGGCTTATTGAACGTACTCGACCCAAACTATGATGAAAGCGTTTGGTTCAAATTTACCACCTCGGGTAGTCCGGGAACCCTCAGCATTGACATAACAAACCCTGTTGGAATATGGGCTGCTGTAAATGTGTATGCTGTAAATCCACAGAGTTCATGCCTGTATCCTGATTTAACTTTTGTCAGAGGTAACATCTCAATTTTTGGCGGAAATGTTTCAGTAGAGTTAGTTTGCCTGCCACCCAATACGCTTTATTACATTCAAATAGACGGGGTAGATGTGTTGGGGGATGAGGGAACTTTTGATATTCAAATCAGCGATGATGGCATTCCGGTTCCTGTACCTGCAAATGACTTGATTTGCAACGCAGTCATGATGGGTAATCCTACCGGTGGCTCAATTGGGCCAACCGCCGGAAACAACAATTGTGCGGGTGAAGAAACCGGTGAACCCAATGTTAACGGCGACGATGAAACCGTTTGGTATGCATTTATTGCACCTGCATCCGGAATTGTTGACATTGAAATTATCAGCACGGCTTATATCGATGCAAATTTTTCGGTTTACCATCGCTCAGGCACATGTACCTTTCCAACGCTTTCTCAAACGGGAAGCAATCACGATAATCTTTTCAGTTTTAGTGTCAGCGCAACCGAAGAATGTCTGATTCCAAGCGACACTTATTATGTGCAAATCGACGGTGGAGATTTATTGGGAGAATATGGAAACTTTACGATTGAAATTACCGATGGACAATTTCCATTTGTTCCTGCATCCAACGACCCCTGTTCAGGCGCAATAAATTTAACGGTGCAAAATTCATCTTGCCAAGGCACGGGCGCATGGCAGGTTTTCAATTATGGTGAACCCCGCGTTTCTGTGAATTCTCCCTTTGTTCAAGCTTGTGGTGATAATTGTGGTGATTTATGGTATCGCTTTACAATGCCGCTTTCCGGGCAAGCCCTAATCGAAGGAAATGACGAATACGGATTTTTAGGATTTAACAACAGCGAGGTTACCATTGTAGCCTATACAGGCCCTTGCAATAATTTAGTACCCATAAGTTGCGACCAAGGCGGAATTTTGGACGACCCTTTATATTATGTGAGTGCAGCACCGGGAACCACCATTTTCCTTCAAGTTTTTGATGAAAGTGGAGATGACATCAACGAAAATTTTGGCTTGTGTGTATCTGACCGCTGTGGCGCAGACGATTGCATGGCCGCAAGCCCCATGATGGCAGGAACGGTTTATTGTTGGGATACAGACGGCGCCAATGGAGAATCACAACCCGTAAATCCGGGATACCGCGAATGCGGTGATGGTACGAATCCCGGACACTCCATATATTTCACTTTCCAAAATTCATGTCCGGATTTTGAAATCACCATCACCGGAAACATAGGTGGACTTTGCCTTTTAGGCGAACCCACCGATGGAATTGGATTTGCCCTCTACCAAGACGATGGAATACCCTGTGATTGGTTAGCAGACACGCTGGTTGACTGCGATCAAACCGATGTTTGCCTTGGCGCAAACTATTATTTCCACCATATTTATTCAGGCTTCACTCCGGGTACGCGTTTCTATATCCAAATCGATGGATTTGATTTTACAGGCGACAACGATGGCACCATCGTTTTCAATGAAACCTGTCCGCTTGCGATTGACCTGCTACAATTCAGAGGCTGGAAATCTGGAACCCTAAATCAAATCGAGTGGAAAATTCAGGACGACCAGGGCGTAAGCCGTTTTGATCTTGAACGCAGCGCCGACGGAAATCATTTTTATGGACTGGAATCCATTTCTGCTTCGCAGTATTCTGAGCACAATCAAAACGTTCTCACATACCAAAAACCAGACGCTAATCCGCTGGCAAATTCATTTTACCGACTAAAAATGTGGGATGCAAATGGAGCCTACCATTACTCCAATACGATCAACATTAATCGCCAGGGGACTCAAGATTTAGAAATACTTGCTGTCTATCCCAATCCAACCGAAAGCAAAATACGAATCGACTTAAACTTGCAAATCGCAAACCAATTTAGAATCAACTTGAGCGACATCAGCGGCAAAAATTTAAGCCAACAGACCTTTGATTTGAATGAAGGTTTTCAACACATCGAACTCGACCTGAGCCATCTCGCCGACGGCATGTATATGCTTCAAATCTTAAGCAAAAACGGCAAACAACATTGGGTTCAGAAAGTTGTGAAGGAAAACTAAAGCTGCTTTTTACGCTTTGCTAATCTTGGAATCAGCTTGAAATACAGATATTCCTTAAGAAATTTTCGAAAATAGTCCCAGTCCAATCCGCCCAAAAAAGGTTTTTATAACCCTAAACAGATTAGTTTCGTTCAAATCAGGAGGAATTTCCTAAATTCTACCTCAACCTTAATATCCATGAAAACAATATCTGGTATTTCCCTCATTTTGGTAATTTTTATGGCGCAGGGTACATCCTCTGTAAACGCACAAAAAACGCCATCTCAATATATTATTCTCACCAATCAGGACACTGTTTTTGGTAAAATAAGGTTGAAGGCTCCTTTAAAAAAAGATGCATTTGTGAAAGTGAAATGCGAGGAAAAATGGGTGATTTATCCAGTTAGTGAAATCTCAGGTTACCGTATCCAGAAAAGCGATTACATCATGAAACCAGGTCTTCATTCGGTGAGTAAAGTCCCAAGCCATTATGTGATTGCAGATGGTGAAGTATCGCTCTTTGGACAATATTGTTCTAGTTGTGGCGCATTTATTAACGTTCACGTTGAATTTGATGACGAAGAAATCGTTTGCGTGAATAAAGAGAATTATATGACCATAATTTTACCTAGACTTGTTGAATCTGAAAAATTCAGAGTGGCTTGGAAGGATAGGTCAGTAAAATATTCTTTCTTTCAGAATATTATGGTTCGCAAATTGACGATGATGGTTCAGGTGTATAATGAAGTGGAGCAGGATTAAGCATTATGGAAAAATACGCTGGAATTTATTGGCTTATGGGAAATCCTCCACAACCCCGGTTTTAAACGCATCGAATTCGATGCCTTTTTGTCTCAGGCCGGTGCTAAAAGTTCATTTCTTACGTTATTATGAAAATGAAAAAAACTATAAATGTTAACGGTACTGAAGTTGCTTTCATGTTTAGGGAGCGGGAAGACTATATTTCGCTTACAGATATTGCGCGATTCATAGATTCCGAAAGCAGTGATTACATTCTTCAAAACTGGCTAAGGAACCGTAGCACTATTGAATTTATCGGTTTGTGGGAATGAATCCATAATCCCGAATTTAAATCCATCGAATTCGATGGATTTAAAACTATGGCGGGCTCAAATAGCTTTTCCAAGACACCTTAACAGTTCATCAAGCAAATGTCCTTCGAGAATTTAATCGGGTTGTGTAGGCATTAAGAATAAAATTTGTCTTCTTTCCATTTTTTGGGATTGTCGAAGATATAATTCTGAATCCCGGTAAATGAATCTGCATCACGGATAATATGGTCATGAAACAGGGGTTGCCATGCAAAAATAGCAGGTATCAAATGCGCATTTTTTGTTACTATAGATTTGAATGAACCCACAATTGATGAAATCGTATTTTTTCCTTGGTTCTGAAATCGCAATTGCCCGAACGTTTTTGGTTTCCCACAAAAATCCCCGCCATTGCCCTTTACGTCATCCCCGCCATTTTCATTTACACCTGATTTATTAATAATTACAATTCCATGCACATGATTTGGCATCACAACAAATTCGTCCAATTCAACAAAGGAGAAATGTTTAGGAATTTCTTCCCAATAGGTTTGCGCCATTTCCCCTATATCTGATAATTGCATTTCCATATTTACGATTTCCCCAAAATAATGCACCCTATTCTTCGTGCAAATGGTCGCAAAATATGCTGCATTGCTGCCATAATCCCATGTCTGAAATCGTGTAGAAGGAATACGGTATTTATTTTTAAATTTTTCGGTCATGCATATTTATCATCGTTATTGTTTCCATTTCGAAATAACGTTATTTCCCTATCCAATTACACCACGTTTCCATTTCCACCCCGTCATTTTCGTTGCTATTCCTAAATATCGTTATTTCCCTATTCATTTTTGCCACGTTTCCATTCCCATGTAGAGACAAGGCAGTGCCTTGTCTCTACGCAATCCACGCCATTTCCCACCCCGCCATTTTCGATCCCAACAAAATACCAATAACAGCAACGCATTGTGAATTCAGGAAAAAAGGTTCGAAGAAAAGGTGATAGTGCGCGTCTATAGGGCGAACGCCAACCAAAGGATTTGGCCGCTCATCGCTCACCCCTTTCACATCAATTCAGGTTTTTGAAAATGAAAAAGCGAAAAAACCTACTTAAGCGGGCAGGCAATGCGAAAGCGAAAAGCTCAAGCCCACCACGCTTTCCCGCTCTTCGCTTTCGCTTTTCAAATCGCCCCTTGGCGATTTGTGCACCCAACTGGACAGGCTTCGAACTTTTTTAAGGATTTGAAACTGATTCAGGATGCCCTAAAACACCTCCCTTTGGCTGCCTTGATTGAAACTCTGAAATCAGAAAAGCCGGAGATTTGAGTTTCCCCGACGGGAGAGACTCCGAACTTTTTTGACGTCTGGCGCGATGTCAGGCTGCCTTACAAGCGTTGCGAACTTCACCAGTTTTTGACCTGGTTGATCCGTAAAAAGCGGTGGAAATCTGATGTGAGACATTCAGATTGAAGTAGGATCAAGTATGGGCTACCGCATTTTGAATTTCCGAGAATCTACTTACTTTTTATGGGTTATGTTTTTTCTTGAGTTGATCCGTATTCTTCCGGACTTGCTCCCAAATCGACATTGCTGATTCCACGCTGATACCTGCTCTTTCCGCAAGCTCCTCGATGTTTATTTCCTTTCGTTCATTGTGAAATGGAAGCGCGAGTTCAAGAAAATGGTTTATCCGCTTCAGTTCATCTGACTTCTCTTCATTCACAACCGAATCGAATAATTTCTCATAGGGGTTCAACGCAATTTTTTTGTTCAGTATTTTCTCAGCGGTGATTTGCATACCAGGTGAAACCTGAATGTCCGCTT
>JAYSVQ010000227.1:0-5543 GCA_043718485.1 Bacteroidota bacterium | reverse complement strand
CTTTTTACTCGAAGAGCTTGCCTCATATTATAGGGGTACGCCTCGACACCGCGAAATCTATCACCAATACTGTTGGTCTAAATTTAAAACCGGTGAATTGGTGATGGCAGCCTATTATTTCAGCGATTTTGCAAGGCAATACCCGCGCGATGAAAAAATTGAAGAAGCGCGTTTCATGGAAGCAAAGGCCTATTATATGCTTTCAGACCCTTGGTACCTCGACCAAACCTATACCAAAAAGGGTATCGAAACCATGCAGTTGTTTTTAGATGCCTATCCTTTTACCTCATATAAGGATGAAGCAAGCGGATTTATTACCGATTTGAGGGAGCGTTTGGCAAGAAAAGGCTTTGAACAGGCCCATTTGTATTTAAAACTGGGGTACTTTAAAGCGGGATTAACCTCTTTCTCATCCTTTATCAACGAGTTTCCCGATTCAAAATATAGAGAAAGAGCGCAGTTTTTGCTCTTTAAGTCTGCAGGTATGCTCACCATGAATACTTTGCCGACTAAAAAAACAGATCGCTTCACCGAAACAAAAGCTTATTACGAAAAGTTTGTAGATAGATTTCCAGGTTCTAAATTTGCAAAGGAAGCTGAGTCTCTGTTAGAAAGCGTTTCACGCCACATGGACAAACACAAGAAATCAGCACAGACGTCGACAATTAACAATTCTTAAATGAAAACGAGCTTAGAAGAAGGATTTTTGCCACTAGAGGTTTCAGCATTTTTGCCAAAGACCGATAATTTGTACAAGTCGGTTGCAATCGCCTCTAAACGTGCAGATCAGGTAACGGTTAAAATAAAGGAAGAGCTGCAAAAGAAGTTGGCTGAATTTGCCCCTGCGCATGATAATCTTGAGGAAATCACCGAAAACCGTGAGCAAATCGAGATTTCAAAATTTTACGAAGGAAAAGCAAAGCCTGTAATGGTGGCTTTAGATGAGTTTCGTAAGAATAAAGTATTCTGGCGCAATCCTCACGTTGAGGGTGATGCCAATTTGCCGGAAGAGGCTAAAGGTCTCTAATAACCCTAAGCCTGGTGCTTGCAGGCAAGAAAATTATTTTAGGTATTTCAGGCAGCATCGCTGCCTATAAGTCGGCCTTTTTGGCCCGAGAACTCATGCGCCATGGCGCATCGGTGAAAGTCGTAATGACCCAAGAAGCCTCAAAATTCATTACTCCGCTTACCTTTTTTCATCTAACCGGGCAACCCGTTTTCGATAACCTTTGGCAAGGCGATTGGACCGAACATGTGCACGTCGGGCGAGAGGCCGAATTGCTCATCGTAGCACCCGCAACCGCAAACACCCTGGCAAAAATGGCAAACGGTTTGTGTGATAATGCCCTGCTGGCTGTATTTCTTTCCTCAAACTGCCCCGTGTTGATTGCCCCTGCTATGGATGCAGATATGTATGCCCATCCTACCGTGATTGAGAATTTAGATAAACTCAGAAAAAAAGGCTATTTCATTATAGAAGGTAAAGAAGGCTTGCATGCAAGCGGACTTGAAGGCTTGGGCAGATTAGCAGAACCTGAAGAAATCGTTTCAGCCGCCATCGATTGTTTCGAAAAAGGCCCTTTAAGCGGAAAAACAGTGCTCATTAGTGCAGGCCCAACCCAAGAGGCCATCGACCCGGTGCGCTACCTTTCAAACCACTCAACCGGAAAAATGGGACTGGCTTTGGCAGATGCAGCACAGGCTTTGGGCGCAAATGTTAAGCTGGTACTTGGACCTGTGCACTTGGATTTACCTAAATATGCCGAGATTTTTTCCGTTGTTTCGGCTGCAGAAATGGAAATCGCCATGAATACACATATGACCCAGGCCGATGTCATTATTATGGCAGCAGCTGTGGCCGATTTTAAACCTGCCGAAAAGGCGACTGCTAAAATCAAAAAAAATACAGACAAAGGTGAAATCGCACTTGTGCCTACCCAAGACATTTTGTTAGGATTAGGAAAGCGCAAAACACATCAGCAATATCTATGTGGCTTTGCCCTTGAAACCGATAATGCCACAGCCCACGCAAAACGAAAGTTAAGCGAGAAAAACCTCGACCTTTTGGTCTTAAATACGCTGGAAGATGCAGGTGCCGGATTTGGTCACGACACAAACAAAGTAAGCCTGTTTGATAAAGCAGGCAATATTATTGCCTTGCCCCTTTGCACTAAAAAAGAAACGGCAACTTCCATTTTTACTAAAATTTTAGCAGATTTATCCCTATGATACTGAAACGCTTTTGTTTCGTCCTCTCTTTTTTGTGTTGCATTGCCCCTGCGGTAAGGGCACAAGAGTTGTTTTGCTCGGTTTCTGTAACTGCGCCACAATTGCAAAGCGACCGCGAAATTTATGATCAGTTACAAAAAGCGATTATGGAATACATGAACAATCGCAAATGGTCTAGCCTCGTGTTTGAACAAAGAGAGCGAATTAAATGCAACATGGTTATTATCATTAATGAAAGGCCTGACATCGACCGATTTAGTGGAACCCTGCAATTCAGAATTATAAGACCGGTATTTAACAGCACCTATGAAACCGTGCTGGTCAATATGCAAGACAAAGATTTCTCCATTCGTTATATCGCTTTTCAAAATCTCGAATTTTCTGAAAATGCCTATGTCGATAACCTTACCAATCTTTTAAACTATTACGCAAACCTGGCCCTTGCTTTTGATTTTGCTTCTTACTCTGCAAGTGGGGGCGCAGATTACTTTGCCAAGATGAACACGTATGTGGCCCTTGCCGCAAGCAGCAACGAGCCGGGTTGGAATTCTTTCGGTGGCGCGAGAACACGGTTCAGACTTACCCAAGAGTTAATGAGTGCCAGCTTCAAAGGCTTTCATAGTGCCTTTTACACCTACCACCGTTTGGGTTTGGATGTAATGGAGAAAGACATGACCAAAGCCAGAACCAATATTTTAGCGGCACTCAAAGAAATGCAAAAAGCAAACGCGATTAATCCGGGCTCATACCTCATTCGCGTATTTATGGATGCGAAGCAGCAAGAGATTATTAATATTTTCAAGAATGCGTTTGCAAATGAAAAGCAGCTACTGCTGGGTTTAGTTGAAAACCTTGACCCGCCCCAACTCTCAAACTATCAAAAGATAATGGAAGAGGACTAAGGCCTTTTGCCTTTTGCCCCTTTCCCGCCTTCCGCTTATTTTTTATCCCCATTTCATTAAGAAAAGAGAGAAAGTATATTTTATTCTCCCTCCCTTTCCGCTATTTTTGATGAGTGGGAAAGCGCATCTTTAGAATCAGACCTGAACATTTTTCTGCCCAATTGCCAGAATGGTTGGGAAAGAAAATACAAGTGCTCGGCAAAAGCGGAGTTACTTGGGCAGGGGTGCTGGAAAGCCTTGAACCCGGAGCGATCCACCTAAAAGATCCGATGACGTACTGGTACCATTTTAAAAAACGCAGATATGCAATTTCATTTGACGATATACATGAAATTCATTGCGACAAAGTAAGTCCGTGGTAACATGTTAAGCGCGCTGCACATTCGTAATTTTGCCCTTTTTGATTCGCTCGACCTCTCTTTTGGTCCGGGATTAAATGTGCTTACCGGCGAAACCGGTGCAGGCAAATCTATGCTGGTCGGCGCGATGGAAATGATATTCGGAAAAAGATTTGACCATAGCCTGATTTTTCACGAAGACCTAAAATGCATCATCGAAGCCGAGTTTGCAGCCCTCGCTCCTGCTGTGGTCAAAGCACTGAAACAACGTGCTGAATTTGATATGGAGGGAAACGAAATTCTCATTCGCAGAGAACAAAACACCAAAGGCAAATCAAGGGCTTTTATCAACGATACACCGGTTTCTATTCAATGCCTGAAAGAGGTCGCCGGTATGTTGGTTGATATGCACGGCCAACATGAAAACCAATCGCTCATTCGCAGCGACAGCCAAATCGAGGCGCTCGATTCCTTCTCTGATTCTGAAGCCTTGTGTAAACAATTCAGCGAGACCTTCCACGCCCATCGCCAACTCAGGGATAAGTTGGATGCATTACGCAATGAGGAAAGCAATATAAAAAGACAGAGTGAATATTATCGCTTTCAGGCCGATGAGTTAATCGCTGCTGCTTTAGAAGATTGGGATGAGGCCGCACTGGAACAGGAACTAAAAGTGCTGGAAAACGCAGGCGCAATTTTAACTGCAGGCGCAGACGCGCTCGATGAGTGGTACCAGTCTGACCGCGCTTTGTTTACCCGCCTTTCTTTCTGGAAAACCAAGATGGAGAAGCAAAACTTTCCGCCGGAATATGTAGAGGGCCTCAATCAGCTTTCCATGCAACTCAAAGACTTGAGTTTAGAACTGGAAAGCTTTCTAGATGCATTGAATGCAGATCCAAAAAAATTAGAGAAAGTAAAACTGCGCTACGATGAACTGAATCACCTTAAAGCAAAATACAAAGTAAAAAACCGTGAGCAACTACTCAAGCTGCGAGATGAATACGCGCAAAAGGCAAATGAGGGCATTAACTTTGAATCTCAAACCCTTGCCTTAAGCCAAGAAATTTATGCGCTTGAAAAGGCGCTCATCACCCTGGGGCTTGAATTAGAATCGAAACGAAAAAACGGAATCAAATCGCTTGAAAAAGCGATGAAAAACCTGTTGCCAGAGGCCGCACTCGACAAGGCCATCTTTAGCATTTCCATGCAAAGAAACCAAAGCAAAACGGCATGGCTTGAAATTGAAAACCAAAAAGTTGAACCGAATGCAAAGGGAATTAATCAGATTCAGTTTCTGTTTTCTGCCAATCCCGGCCTTGCGCCCCTGCCCCTTTCGCAAGTCGCTTCGGGTGGAGAAATATCACGCTTGATGTTGAGCTTAAAAACTGCATTCGCCGGAAAAGCAGGTGTGCCCTGTTTAATCTTCGATGAAATCGACGCCGGTATTTCGGGCGAAACCGCCATGCGCATTGCGGCACTCATGCAAAAGACGGCCCGCCAAAGGCAAATCATTGCCATTTCGCACCTTCCCCAAATCGCAGCAGCATCAGCGCGGCAATATCAAATCAGTAAAGAAAGCAAAGGCAAATCGACCCGGTCTTTTGTCGAGGAACTATCTGGAAAAGAGCGCATAAGCGCCCTCGCCCGCATGATTGGCGGCGAATCACATGGCAACAGCGCCGAAAAAACCGCAAAAGAACTTTTAGCCAATTTTAAGGCCTGAACCCCGACCTGTTGATTATCAAATGCAGGCTTTTGTATAAGTTTGCCTTATGGCATACGGATTATTAAAAGGAAAAAAAGGCATCATCTTTGGTGCCCTCGATGAATCTTCAATTGCATGGAAGGCGGCAGAAAAATGTCACGCCGAGGGAGCATCACTCGTGCTCACCAATGCGCCCGTTGCTTTGCGCATGGGGCCGATAAAAGACCTGGCCGATAAAACCGGCTCAGAATTGGTGGGGGCAGATGCAACCTCACTCGAAGACCTCAATAAACTTTTTGATGTTGCTGCACAAAAATTTGGGAAAATTGATTTTATTCTTCACTCTATCGGCATGTCGCTCAATGTGCG
>JAYSVQ010000226.1:0-1940 GCA_043718485.1 Bacteroidota bacterium | reverse complement strand
TTGAGAAGGCTTGCTCTCGCTCCCGTAATTGCAGCCACCATACGATTTTTTTGGCCGGCAGTAAAAGCCGTTTGGCAAACTTGCAGTCCATAATCCATGTAATTGATAAACATATCTAATTGGTCTCCAATTCCTCCATTTGCTGTTGGGCGAAAAGGATTTTGGGCAAGCAAGTCATCATCGTCGGTTTGGCAAGTATTCGGTTGCGCCCCACATTGATAAGGATTTACGCTTTGGTCGGGAGGTGTGTCACAAACAAAATCCCCTTCATTTAAGCAATTACTATTTGGACAGCCCCCTTCAAAAGTATGGTACAAGCCTAAATAGTGGCCTGCTTCATGAACGGTGACTTTTGAGTCATTTACATTAGAGCCGAAATACAACGCTTCAACCACGATTCCATCTTCAAGATTACCATGAGAAGAAGGTAAATACGCATAGCCCGCTACGCCTGAGCCCATCGCCAAAGATGTAATTTCTCTAACTACATAAATATTGAGGTAGTTCAATGGATTCCACCGAATGAGATTCTTCAGCGCAGAGTCTTGCGTTTCTGCGGTTAAGTTTGTTAAGGCTGATTGTGTGTAGGTTATTCCGGAATGGGGATTTCCATTCGGGTCTTGAATTGCGAGACAAAATTCTATTTGTGTATCTACCCCGTTTGCAAAAAAATAAGGCCCCTGATTTCGAAAGGCTTGATTTAAATGTTGGATGGCGGTTTGACCCTGAGTTATTGCAATATTTTCAGGGCCATTGTTGTGCACGACATGAACCACAACCGGAATATTGTATGTCCCTGTCATCCTAAAATTTTGCAAGGCAACTTCTCGGGCTTGTTGATTAAAGCGCTCCATTTTTTGCCGATAATCACCTGATCGATTTCGTATTTGGTGATGCATGGGGTCAAACCCACAAGCCGGTGGATGTTGGGCTTGGATGAAGAACCCTGCCATTAAAAACAGAAAAAGCCAAAGCAGGCTGGTAATGCGCATAGTTTGATTTGAAGGTGGAATTTAAAAATACCTTTCAAACCCCTGATTTTTTAAACCATGAGTGGTGGTTTTAGGGGGATAAGTGGTTCTTTTCCTCAAAATTCTGCCCGTCAAGGAAATGAATTGGGTTCTTTTGGTCGAATGATGGACTAAATATTGAATCACGGAGATTCGAGCTTCATTCTTTAAAAGAAGTTGTTTAAGGTTTTCACTTTGATTTTAACCCACCGTAAACCGATTTTCTTATGCCATTTCAGGGCAATGCTCTTATTCTTTCTTACTTTTGGGGTTATTTAGAATTACACAATGCTGAACATCGTGCTTTTTGGCCCTCCCGGAGCGGGAAAGGGAACACAGGCGAAAAAACTCGTCGCTGAATTTAACTTGATTCACCTTTCAACAGGCGATATTTTGCGAACCGAAATAAAAGCAGGTACAGACTTAGGCTTGTATGCAAAATCAATCATGGATCGAGGTGATTTGGTGCCGGATGATGTGGTTGTGAAAATGGTTGCAAATGTGATTGATCAAAATAAATCGGCAGCAGGTTTTTTATTTGATGGCTACCCCAGAACCATTCCTCAAGCGGAAGCGCTAGATACAATGTTGACAGAAAAAAACACAAAAATAAGTACGACTATTTCTATCGAAGTTTCAGAGGCAGAGTTACGTAATCGCATGCTTAAACGAGCAGGTGAAGAAGGGCGAAGCGATGATAATGAAGAAGCTTTTAATAATCGGCTCGATAAATTCAGGCGGGAAACCTTTCCGGTTGCAGGTTTTTATCATCTACAAGGAAAGCTTCAAAAAGTAGAAGGCTTAGGTTCGGTTGAAGATATTTTTTCTCGCATTCGCAGCCAAGTTTCCCTTGTCTTGAATCATTGATTTTTTTTATTTTCTTATTTAAACGCCAAAAAATTTGTCCTCTCCTTTTGTTGATCACGTAAA
>JAYSVQ010000225.1:0-1941 GCA_043718485.1 Bacteroidota bacterium | reverse complement strand
TGAAATCGCCATGTCTGAGGCCCAAAAAGCAAAATTGATTGCCTCTCTTAAGCCTGCCCTTCCCTTTGTTCCACCTCCCGGACCTGCGCCAATTTCCCCTTGGCTAAAATTCGGAATTCCGGGAACAGTGATTGTCATTGGAACCATATTGAGTGTTTTTTTATTAATGAAACCCAATAGAGATTCTGTCTTTTCACAAAACAATTCACACCAAGAAAATTCACTCAATGATTCTGTTCAACTTAGCCTATCGATGGCGGCTAAGGATTCCTTGTCTGTTACTCAAATGGATTTGATTCAACAGGCAGGCCCCGGTGCCCTCCCAATTCTTTCCTCTGCTGAAAAAATTTCGTATGGATTCCCTGTCCCGGCAGATTCAATTGGTGAGGGCCCGGCCCCTCTGCCCACCGGAAATTTGGCTGTACTTCTTGCCACTGGCGACCGTCCTGAAATTTTTCAATTTAAAGGAGAAGAAAATAAAGTTATTTTAGCTCGTGAGGGAACCCTTTTTTATTTCCCTGCCGGTTGTTTTTCCTATGATGACGGAACCGAAGTGCGCGGTGAAATCACATTAAAAGTCGGTGAATACTACAAAAATAATGCATTTATTCGCAACCATCTGCATTCTGCTCCAAAAGAGGGAACCCTTCAAACCGCAGGCATGATTTTTCTTGAAGCAAGCCAAAAGGGTAAAAAATTAAAGGTTTCAAATGGCATGTCATATTATGTAGAGTTTGCTGACAATCGGGATCAGGAATTTAAAATTTATCATGGGGCTAAAGATGCGAATGGAAAATTGCAAATGGCGCATGATGTCAATTCCAGACAAATTATGGTTCCCTTACCCTTGGCTGACTTGAATTTTCTGCAATTTTTAAGTCCTGAACGGGGTCATAATGAATGGGATAATCAAATTCGCACCTTAAACCAAGCTCGTTTTGAAGGCACTTTTATTGCCACGCGTGAATTTGTGGAACGCTTAACCTTGGTGAGAAAATTAGGATACCCGCATGAGGTTTTGGAAATGTACTTAGACAATATTTCTTTGCCCTTATATAAAGTCGATGAAAGTGTTGCCTATTATTTACGCGGAAATTATTCTAATTACAAAAACCTCAGTCCCTCTGAGATGGGACAAAATTATTTTCAACTTTTTGCAGACCAACAACTCACCCACCCCTTGGTCATTAACCATTACGGGGTGAACCTTACTTCTTCTGATTGCAGAAGCCAAATGGCAGCTAAAGGCGCGTCAAAAGAAGAGATTGAATCCGCATTGATTTGTCATTTTCTAAAAAACATCCTTTTAAAAGAGATAAATGAGCCCCTCAATGCAAAACGGTCAAGTTATCCTCCGGGTTCATTTGTAAAGGTGAAGGAAGGAAAACAAACCGTAACGGTTTGGAATTTAGAAGGCTATGATTGGACACCCCTGAAACGGTCACGTGGTTTTCAAACCCGACGAACCGGGTATGTTTTATTGGGTGGCCAGGGAAATTTACGGAGCGAAGGAAACGCCCTTAGTGTAACGGTTCCGTCTTTTTTTCATGCAGGAAATGCTAAAGTTTTTGCTACAATTGACGGCAACCGAAGCTCAGTTGCAGAAGGGGAATTTAAGGAACCCGGCACATTTATTCTTCATGATATTCCATCGGGTTCAAACACCAATGTGATTCTTGTTGGCATTCAAAATGGAAATTTTTTCTTTGGCAGCACAAAAGTTTCATACCGCGACCGTATTGCAAAAATAGAACCGGGACCACGCGGCGAGGAAGAACTCAATCTGGCGCTCGCTAAAGTAGAATAATGCTTCGTACTTTAGCCGGGTGGATAGACGTGCCTGGTTAAAAAACACTTCTTTAGCTGCAAGTGCTGCGGCTTTACCTTCCTTCGATTTCTTTTCCTTTCTTAAAGACGAGTCCATTTTTGCCGCTGACTTTG
>JAYSVQ010000224.1:0-5552 GCA_043718485.1 Bacteroidota bacterium | reverse complement strand
ACCAATTCAAAACATCATAAACCGAAATTCGGGTTCCCTTAATGCAGGGCTTACCAAATCGCTTATCAGGCCTGATTTCTAAATATTTCTGATAATCCATACTGCAAATATAATAAAATTCTGAAATTGAGTGCCCTCGACTTAGGGAAACCACCCCATTTCCCAATCAAGGAGGACGGGAATGAGGACGGGTGTGTGGAATTGTGAGTGTAAAAAAAACCACCCCCTTTCCCAATCGAGAAGGACGGGAATGAGGACGGGAGCGAGTGCGAGTGCATTAACACACTAGCACATTTCCACATTAACCACATTAACCACATTAACCACATCAGCACATTACTCCGCAACTTCTTCTTTGCGGGCTTTTAGTTCCATGCCTTTCTTTTTAAGGCGTTTTTCCTCGAGTTTGCGTTGCTTGCGAAATTGATTTAAACTCACTTTGCCGGCCTTTTTGTCATAGTTCATTTCGCTGGTTTGCAATGAATCCATTAATATACCCGATTGCAATGCGGCCATGCTTGCGCGGTGTTTCTTCTCTTGCCGATAGCCATAGGCAAAGTCAGGTTCAATGTTTGAATACACTTCAAAGTACCCGCCATAGGCTTTGCTGAATTCAATGGCGTCGTAAGTTCCGTCGGGGCCCATTTCATACATCTCAGTTTTATTTGCATGTTGGGGTGGCGCAAGATGATCAAAAACATACATCTTATCCCGAAACAAATTAAACAGACCCTCTTTCACATAGGCTTCATTCAATGTAAAGCCGGCAATCTCACTGTATTTAAACATCGCCCGTGCTTTGGGTATTTTTTCAAAGTGAATAATGGGTGCGCCAAATACCACCTTGGTACTATCAAAGGGGTCGAAACTCATAATTTCAAATACCTTGTAGTTGCCTTTGTTATCCCAGCCATTCCAACCGGTAAGCATGTAATAGCGCACAGGTTCTTTTATGCGGTCGTGGGTTTTAAGCGAAACCTGATTGATTTGTTTGAGGCTACGTGACCGATACTTGCCCGGGGTGTAGGTGAGCACCATTACCTTTTCGGTCTCTTGCACAATCTCTTGTTTTTTCTTGGGGATGAGTTTGTAGTAGTAACCGTCAAATGAGGGAATGAAATCTGAGAAGCGCGCCTTGTAGTACAATGCTCCAAACCATGCGTAATTGTCGGTTACCATGCTTTCAAATCCCTTTGGAATATTTGAAATTTCCATCAAGGGAATGACGATGTATTCTGATAATCCCAACTTGGTTTCGTACTTTCTTTGTATGAGTCCGAAATAATAATAGGATTGTACCGAATAGTAAGAATCTTTAGGTTGATCAGCCACATACCATGTAAAAATGCGAAAGGAGTTATCTTCAGGCCTTAAAATAGAGATAGTCTTTAAAGAATCCCAGGGATAGTCGTAGCTCTCTTTTCGTTTCAACACCTCTGTCATGCGATTGATGAATTCTTTATTCAAGGCAATTTTTTTGTTGGTATCGAAATCATTCAAAATATCGCGCGCCATTGCGGCGAGTTCTTTCTCTATTTCGGGAATGCTTTTTCCGGAATCGTTTTGGGCTTGCAAACCCAACAGGGGTAACAAAATAAAAAGGCACAATCCCTTAACTATCTTTGAAAATATTTTCATGGTTATAAATTCATTGTGTTTTGGCTTTTCATCCTCTTAAAGAAGAATGGAAAACGGGCCTGCACCTTCTCAAACGCAAAAGCGTAACTTTTTATATAAAGAGATAAAAAACCACGCTTTGGTATCCCTTTGAATCGTTTTTCAACCTTAAACTTACAAACGCTCAATCACCAAAGAGCTGGCTCCGCCACCGCCATTGCAAATGCCGGTTACGCCATACTTTCCGCCGTTGTGTTTCAAGACACTTAATAGGGTTACGACAATTCTAGCACCCGAACAACCAATGGGGTGACCCATAGCAACGGCTCCACCAAATACATTCACCTTTTTTGGGTCGAGACCCATTTGCTTTTCATTGGCAAGAGCCACAACCGAAAAGGCTTCGTTGATTTCGAATGCATCCATGTCATTTAATGTGAGTCCGGCCTTTTTCAATGCCAGCGGAATCGAATCAGATGGTGCAGTTGTGAACCATTCCGGTGCTTTTTCTGCATCGGCATAGTTTACGATTCGGGCGATGGGTTTTAGATTGTATTTTTTTACGGCTTCTTCTGAGGCAAGAACGAGTGCGGCTGCGCCGTCGTTAATGGTGGATGCATTTGCCGCAGTTACTGTACCGTCTTTCACAAACACGGGGCGTAATTCCGGAATCTTATCAAACTTTACATTGAAGGGTTCCTCATCTTTAGTGATGGTGATGGGCTCGCCTTTCTTTTGGGGAATGGAAACAGGCACCACTTCATCATTAAACTTTCCTGAGTTGATCGCATCTTGTGCGCGCTTATACGATTCAATCGCATGTGCATCTTGCATGCCACGATCGATTTTGCACTCGGTAGCACAAATCTCAGCCGCATTGCCCATGTGAAAGTCTTTATACACATCCCACAATCCGTCTTTAATTAAACCATCAATTAATTGGGTGTTACCCATTTTATTTCCGGTGCGATATCCCTCTACATAAAAGGGAACATTGCTCATACTTTCCATTCCCCCTGCGATTACAATTTCTGAATCGCCCAACAAAATAGATTGTGCGCCAAACATAATGGCTTTTGAACCTGAGGCACAAACTTTATTTACGGTTGTGCATCGCACGTTGTGTGGCAAGCCTGCAAAAATAGAAGCTTGGCGAGCGGGTGCCTGACCTGCATTTGCGGTCAATACATTTCCCATGATTACCTCATCCACTTTATCGGCTGACAAACCGGAACGCTCAAGTGCTGCTTTAACCGCAATGGCACCGAGTCGGCTACCTGACAGGGAGGAAAGACCACCCAAAAAACTGCCGATTGGGGTGCGGGCAGTTGAGACAATATAAACGGATTTACTCATGTTCGAATTTTTTAGGAGGCGCAAATTAGTCTTGCGAATCGTATCAGCCAAAACCCCCTTTTCAAGATATTGTTTATCGGCCCAATAGGGCCTTAAATAGCCTCAAAACAAAGGTTTTTATTCTACTATTTTTCTTTTTGCTTCCTTTTAATTGCCCTCTTGCTTTCCTTTTCAGGTTTAAATCTTGGAATTGGCTTTGTGCTTTGTGCTTAATCCCTTTATTTCACCCCACAATGGAAGGAACAGAAAACGAGTTACCCCTCAGGGCCGAAACGAAATCAGGTGCGCATTCTAAAATGCAGGCGATTCAAAAATTCAGGGGGGATGTATTAAACGAATTGGGAAAAATAATTGTCGGACAAGAGGACTTAATTGATCAATTATTAATTACGCTTTTGTCAAACGGTCATGCCCTTTTGGAAGGGGTACCCGGTGTGGCAAAAACTTTGTTGAGTAAAAGCATGGCGCAATTGTTGGGGTTGGATTTTAAGCGCATTCAATTTACGCCCGACCTTATGCCCTCAGACATTATCGGCACCAAGATATTTGATTTTAGTTCCTCTACTTTCAAAACCCAAAAGGGGCCCATTTTTGCGAATATCGTTTTGATAGATGAGGTAAATCGTGCGCCGGCAAAAACACAATCTGCTATGCTCGAAGTGATGGAGGAAAGGCAGGTTACCATCGAGGGCGAAACTTTTGTGTTGGCTGAACCTTTTTTGGTTTTAGCGACTCAAAATCCGATTGAGTTTGAAGGCACCTATAGTTTACCCGAGGCTCAACTCGATCGCTTTATGATGAAGATTGTTGTGAATTACCCATCAGAATCTGAGGAATTGGAAATTCTCAATCGCATTCACTCAGGGGTGTTGCAGCAAGGTAAGTCCACCGAAAAATCTACCTTATTAAAAAAGGTGGCAGACGCAACTGAAATTGCCAAGTTGAAAAGTTTGGTGAATGAGGTGGTGGTTGAACCCGGAATTCTGGCTTACATAAATCGAATTGTAAGAAGCACCCGAACAAATCCCTTTTTATTTATGGGTTCGAGTCCGAGGGGAAATATTAGCTTATTGCTTGGGGCAAAAGCAAAAGCAGCGCTCAAGGGTCGTGATTTTGTGATTCCCGATGATGTAAAGGAGCTTGCCCCTGCGGTATTGCGACATCGGGTTGTGCTTAGCCCTGAAGCTGAATTAGAGGGAATGACCACAGATCAGGTGCTGTCTGAAATGGCGCAGCATACCGAAGTGCCTCGGTAATCAAATTTTCACCAATTTGCCGATGAAATGCTAAGGGCCGCTAAAAAATCTCGACTCGTTTTTAACGCCAAAGCCGGAATCAGACTTTGCTTGTTTGCGGTATTTGTGGTGATGCTTGCGATTATTTTGCCAAAATCATATCGCTCAGAATACACATATGATGTAGGCAAACCCTGGATGGGCCCAGATTTACAGGCCGCATTTGATTTCCCTATTTACAAATCTGTCGAAGAAATTGAAGCTGAAAAAGCCAAGCTCGCATCTGAGGTAGTGGCCGTTTTTTTACCTGACTCTATGGCAAGGCAAAAATCGCTGAGTGCGCTTTCTGAAAATTGGAGTGATTTCAGTTCTCAGGTGCTGGAATATAAAAAACTGGAAAGCAGTGGAGATGAACATGCACAAGGAAGGCTGAACATTTTGTTGGAGCAATTTCCTTTTGACGAGGGCTTTGTTCCTTTAGTCGTTCAGGCTTCAGAAAATTTTCCTGAAATTCAGGAACGCTTCAAGGCATTTGTCGAACTTGTGATTCAAACCGGTTACATGAGTACCCCGCCGGGGGCGATTCCCCGTGAATTTATTTCGGTACGCATCAACCCATTTGAAGAAAAAAGATTTGACAAGCTGAGCTTCTTTCATGCCCTCACGCTGCAAGATGCGTATGTGAGCCTCAATCCTTTATCTGGCCCTGCTGAGGTGCAAATCGCAAGAATGGTGCTGTTTCCATCCCTTTTCCCAACGCTTATCTTAAATGAAGAATTGACGGGAAGGGAAAGAAAAATGGCATCGCAGAAGGCTTCTCCTGTAAAAGATTTAATTGAAGAAGGTCATATTCTTATCAGAAAGGGCGAGATTGTTTCTCCCCAAGCAGAAACCTTGCTTCAATCTTACAGCATGGCCAAAGATGAGCGATATGGTGAGCGAAACTATTGGACTTATTTCCTTGGCTACATAGGGATGGTCGGCATGATTGTTTTGATGCTCGCACTTTTCCTGAGAAGTAATCGCCCGCGTATTTTTTACCGTAACCGAAAAGTTGGGTTCATTCTCACCGTGATGTTTTTGATGATGGTGATTGCACAACTCATACTCATGTTCAGTTTAAGAACAGGAAAAATATTTGATGTCAACTTTTCCTATTTAGTGCCTGCATGTATGGTGCCGCTCATTATCACTGCCTTTTTTGATTTAAGGGTTGGTTTTTTTGTCAATATCTTGATGAGCATTTTGATCGGAGCCTTGATTTCAAATGGCTTTGAGTATTTTTTCGTTCAGTTTTGTGCGGGTACGGTTTCTGTTTACGCGGTTACACGCCTTCGCAACCGC
>JAYSVQ010000223.1:0-5553 GCA_043718485.1 Bacteroidota bacterium | reverse complement strand
TCTTTTATTCTTCGCAACATGGGTGTGTTCGCTGCCGTTTGCGGCTCTTATTTATTTAAGGCTCAAAATTTGGGTCTTGCACTATTAAATCTTAAGGTTAGGAACAACCATTCCCAATTTTTGATTCGGGATTTCATGATGGAATTATCTGAAATTCCGGTTTTGAAGCCTTCTCAATTTGATTTGAAAAATATTTTGCAGTCTATTGAAAACCATAAATTGGGATTTACCTTATTGGTTGACGACTTAGGTGGTTTACTCGGCTTGGTTTCAAATGCAGATGTGAGGCGGGGCATTCTCAATAATATTGAAAGGGTGGAGCAAATAGGGACTAGCGACCTTATAAACCGCAATCCCTTAACCATTCAACTGAATGCAACGGTTTCTGATTTATTGAATTTAATTAGGGGAAATAAAAATCCTATAAACTACCTGCCGGTTGTTGACGAACGCCACAATTTATGTGGCGCACTTACATTTATCCATTTAATTAAAGGGGAATCCTAAATGATTATTGAATTAAAGTCGACGGTCGTCGAGCAAAGAGCAAATGAAATTGCAAGCGCAATGCATGCCTTTTGCATTTTGGATGAAGGGAAATTTGTGCTCATTACCTCTGCTTCCTCAAAAATTCCCGAAGCAGGTTTCGACTCCGAAATTGACCGCTTTATTGCTTTTGATGACGATTTTCAATTGTCTTCGAGAAAATGGAAAAAGGAAACACGTACCATTCATTTGCCTGGTGTTTCCTTTGGCGGTAAAAGTGAAAACACTTTACTGATGGCAGGTCCTTGTTCGGTTGAGTCGGAAACTCAAATCCGGGCAAGTGCAGGTCTGATGAAGGAAATTGGCGTTACAACCTTGCGTGCCGGGGCATACAAACCCAGAACCTCTCCTTATTCTTTTCAAGGATTAGGTTTAGAAGGCTTGATACTACTTGCAAAAATGCGGGAGGAATTCAAGCTGAATATTATTACAGAGGTTAGAGATGCAACGCATATCGAAGAAGTAATTGAATATTCAGACATAATACAAATTGGAGCTAAATCAATGTACGATCATGGCATTCTTCGTCGCTGTGGCAAAATCAATAAGCCTGTTTTACTAAAGAGAGGATTTGGAACCAACCTGCAAGAGTTGGTTCAATGCGCCGAATTTATTTTGGCAGGAGGCAATCCAAATGTAATGGTCTGTGAAAGAGGAATCCGAACGTTTGAAAACAAGACACGATTTACACTTGATTTATGTGGCGTATCCTGGTTAAAAGAGCATACTAATTTTCCAATTATATTGGATCCAAGTCATGCAATGGGCTATGCTTACGGGGTTCCCGATTTAAGTCGCGCTTGCATGGCAATGGGTATAGATGGCCTTTTGATTGAGGTTCACCCAAACCCGAAAGTAGCAAAGTCAGATGCTTCCCAGCAATTGAATCACGACGAGTTTAGAAATTTGATTCCTAGCCTGAGGCAAATTGCAAGCGCAGTTGGCAGAAAACTTGTTTAGAACACATCTAAAAACCATTGATACTGAGTTGTGCGAATTTTTCAACTTCCTCATTGACAGGAGTCAAATCGAGAGTTGAAAAACCCTGAAGCGTTTTTAGAGGTGCACTTTAGTTAAATCCCCGCAAAACTTGTTTTTGCTTTTCTAAGGTAAACGAAAGTTTTAATACGGGCACATACGTTTCCATGCGTGTCAATTAATTCTACAGCGTGCCATTTCTTAAACCTGCCTTCTGTTTCAATGGCGATTTCAGCTTCCTTAATATCCTCATCGGTAATGATGAATTTAGCTTTCATGTTTGTAGTAGCAGGCTTTATGAAATCAGCTTCAGCAGCCCTTAACCAGGCCTCGCATTTAATATCTTTATGGGCAAAAATTTGCCAATACAAAATGGCATAAAATGGATCAGCAGCCGAAAATAAAGTTCCTCCAAAAACACTTCCCTGCAAGTTGCGATTGAAGATTCTCAATTTAATGATGACATCCATTTCCCGGAAGTCACTTGCGATGCGTTTAATACGAATCCGTTGAAAAAACAGAGCCGGAAATGCATTCAGCATCCATTTTACTTGCCAGGGTTTTAATTTCATTTTGTAAGTGAAGGTAAAAAAATATTCCTTATTTTTTTTCTTTTAGCCTGCCATTCTCTTTTAATGCCTTTTGCAAAAGATATTCTATTTGTCCATTCAAAGAGCGGAACTCATCAACAGCCCATTTTTCCAGGGCTTTTGCCACCTCTTCGTCAATTCTGAGGGCAAATGCTTTTTTCTTTCCGCTCATTTTTTCACTTCCTAAAGACTAAATAGTTTGATTAAAATGGGGTCGCCTAATAAAGGCTTCCCGTATTTACAACCGGGCTAACATTTCGCTCGCCGCAAAGCACGACCAGCAGGTTGCTCACCATGGCAGCTTTTCTTTCGTGGTCAAGTTCTATGATATCCTTTTCCTTTAGTTTTGCTAAAGCCATTTCGACCATGCCTACTGCACCCTCAACAATCTTTGTTCGTGCGGCCACTACCGCAGAGGCTTGTTGTCTTTGCAACATGGCACCCGCAATTTCAGACGCATAGGCAAGATGGGATATTCTGGCTTCCACAATTTTGATTCCGGCAATGGATAAACGCTCTGTTAATTCTAATGCCAATTCATTATTCACCCTATCGGTTTCTGCTCTAAGGGTAAGTTCACTTTGGTCATCGCTGAAATGGTCGTATGGATATTTACTGGCTAGGTTTCTCAGTGCAGATTCGCTTTGCACAACCACGAATTCACGATAATGGTCAACTGCAAAAGCAGCTTTATAGGTTTCTTCGACTTGCCAAACCACAATGGCGGCAATCTCAATTGGGTTACCTGCATGGTCATTTACTTTTAATTTTTCTCCCATAAAGTTTGCAGCCTTAAGCGAGAAATTTTTCTTAATGAAAAAGGGGTTTGCCCAAAAGAAACCATTCTCCTTTACGGTCCCACCATATTCACCAAAAAGGAGAAGCACTTTTGATTCATTTGGGTTCACGATAAAAAAACCAACAAGGTGGAATATAAAGGATAAGGTAAATATTCCGCACAAAACAATGGAGACAATAGGTACTTGGAGGATTTGAATCGTGGCAAGAGAAACTACCGCGATTAAAAGGAGTAATAAGCTGATTAGCAGGTGAGCAACTCCTGATTTGGGGGTAAAAATTTTTTCACTTTTCATTTAAAATGATATTAAAATGGTATTACAATAATACCGGTTCGTACGCAATGAAACAAGAGGAGGTTTCAATTTTGATTAAGAATTTTTTTCAAGGGCTCGAAAATTGTATTTTCGGGTCAAACCAGCCGCATGCGTTTATTTTTTACCCTCAATTTAGTTTTTGCTTTTTCTTGTTTAGGGGCTCAATTCCAGAAATGCGCCACAATGGAACGGTTGCATGAGAACCTGAAAAACCATCCGGAGCGCATGGCGCAATTGGCAAAAACTGCACAAAAGGCAGCCAACTGGCGTGAGGGTCAAGCCCAAAAGACGGCTGGCGGATTTCAAGTTATTCCGGTTATTGTTCATGTAGTTTATACCTCAGCCCCTGAAAGTTTAACGGTGGCGCAAATTCAATCCCAAATCGATGTCTTGAATCAAGATTTCGCGCGTTTAAATTCAGATACTTTAAGAACCAGACCCATTTTTCAGGGAATTGCGGCCTCCATGGATATACAATTTTGTCTCGCATCAACCGATCCATTGGGAAATCCAACGACCGGAATTGAATATGTTTGGGGCGATCCCGGATTTTTGGGTGCCTTCAATCCTTTTAGCGACAATGTAAAAAGCATTGCTTCAGGTGGCGCTGACCCTTGGCCCGATACAAATTATTTAAACCTTTGGGTATGTAAATTATTTGCCAATATTTACGGCTACGCTCAGTTTCCAGGTGAGGATCCCACGACCGATGGCGTTGTGATTGATTATCGCTCTTTCGGGCTTGGGGGCACAACCCAAAGTCCAACCAATCGGGGCCGGACCGCAACCCATGAAATCGGGCACTGGTTGGGATTGTATCATATATGGGGTGATGGAGGATGTGGTGTAATTGATTCCATAGCAGACACGCCTGATGCCGCAGCAGCAAATTATGGCTGTGATACCACCCTTAATTCTTGTGTGGATGCGGGATTCGATTATCCAGACATGATTGAAAATTACATGGATTATTCAGATGATTCTTGCATGAACATGTTTACCAATGACCAAGTACTCAGGGCCCAATCTTTCCTGAATACAGAAAGGTCTGGCTTAGCCCTAAGTAATGGTTGCCTGCTTGCGGGAAATAAAATTTCTGAGTCTAAATTCCTTCGCATTTTTCCGAATCCTGCTGTTAGTGAAATCGTAATCGAGTTCTTGCCCTCAACCCTTGATTTTTCAGTTAGTATTTTGAATATGCAAGGAAAAAAAGTATTGAATTCGAATCGTACATATATCGATGTTTCAGGATTGCCAAATGGTATATATTGGGTTCAGGTTGAAAGTATGGGAAAAACCCGGGGTTCAAAATTGGTATTGAGTAAATGAGCCAAGCGGAAATAAACTTGTCTGAATTCAGACATAAAACAAAAATTGAAGTGAGGTGGAGCGACCTTGATGAGTTGGCTCACGTGAATAACGCTGTTTTTCTCACTTATTTAGAAGAAGCAAGAATTGCCTATTTAGAGAAGGCATGTGGTTGGGATTGGAGAAAAGACGGCATTATCGTTGCGCATATAAGTATTGATTATCTTTCGCCCTTATTTTACCCCTTCCCTACATTTTGCTATGTAAGATGCACTAAATTAGGGGAGAAAAGTTTTGATTTATCCTACATCATTACCATGGAAAAAGGCGGAAAGGAAATTCCGGTCGCTAAAGCAAAAACCATTATGGTAGGATTCGATTTTGCTTCCGGAAGGTCAATCGTTTTAGGTGAAACCCTTAAAAGTAAATTTTTAGCTTTTGAGGGCATAAATTCAATCAGTCATTAGCCGAATAATTTGTTTTAACATGCGAAAAATTACGTTTCAAATATACTTTCTCCTATTCTTTTCATCCGACCTATTTGCCAATCCGGGTGAAGGGATGTGGATACCTTCATTGTTAAAAGAATATCAGGAAAGTGAAATGCGGGCTAGTGGTATGCGTCTCACGGCAGAAGAGATTTACAGTATTAATCAATCCAGTTTAAAAGATGCAATTCTGCTTTTTGGCGGTGGCTGTACTGGATCAGTAATTTCTGACCAAGGCCTGATCATAACAAATCACCATTGTGGTTATTCTCAAATTCAAACCCATTCCACGATTGACCATAATTATTTGAAAGATGGGTTTTGGGCGGCCAGCCGTGAAAAAGAATTGAAAAATCCAGGTTTAAAGGTCACCTTCATCGTAAGAATTGAAGATGTAACCAATAGTGTTTTAGTTGATGTATCAGACAACCTTTCTGAATCTGCTCGACAAACGAAAATTAAATCTGCTATAATTGATTTGGAAAAATTGTTTTCAGATTCTTTAGGTTACGATGCGAGTATTAGGCC
>JAYSVQ010000222.1:0-1946 GCA_043718485.1 Bacteroidota bacterium | reverse complement strand
GAGGAAAAGGGCCCCAAAGCGGTTTTACAAAAATTTAAGAACGCTTACGATTGGAAGCGGATTTTGACTGCCGTAATTCCTACCGGCATTCTTGCGGTGGGTGCCGGACTTACCATTCCTTTCATTAATTTATTTTTCAATTCTGTTTTTGGTCTAAGTTCAGCGGGCATGAGCACTATGGGTGGCATAACCGCGATATTTATTGTGATGGGCGCATTAGCCGTTCCCGGAATTAAGCGCGCTTTTGGTTACAAAATTGCCATAACCCTGAGTCAAACCGTTGCGGTCGTTTTCCTATTCATTTTGGCGTCTACGGAATTGTTTGCTGACCTGAGTTTTGCTTTCCCACTGGCTGTTATTTGTTACATGATTCGGCAACCCCTTATGAATATGGCAGGCCCCATGACAAGTGAGTTGGTGATGGCCTATGTAGGGGAGCGGAATCAGGAACTTACCTCAGCCATCATCAGCAGTTTGTGGAGTGGAAGTTGGTATTTTTCGGCAAAAGCATTTCAGTATTTGCGTTCGGTGGGCGTTCCCTATTATCAGATTTTATTTATGACAGCATCTTTCTATGCTTTAGGCGTTTTATTGTATTATACCTTGATTAAAGATTACTACAAAAGGCGAATAGGGGATACTCCTGAAAAAGCATATTGAATTTAGACCCCAGAATAAATAACTATCCGGTAACAGAATTCATCTTTATTGGTTAATTTGGCCTGTGGAATTTCAGCTATTTTCCATTCTAAAAACCTAATAAATATGATCATCTCAAAAAAGATTGAAAAAATGTTGAATGACCAGTTCATTCGTGAATTGTACTCCGCCAATTTATACCTGTCTATTTGTTCTTATTATTCTGACCAAGACTTAGACGGCTTCGCCAATTTCTTTCGCATTCAGGCGCAAGAAGAAATGTCGCATGCCATGAAACAGTTTGACTACGTGCATACTGTAGATGGTAAAGTGACCATGACTGAAATAAGTGCGCCCCAAAATAACTTCAATTCGATTCAACATGCTTTTGAAGTATCGCTTGCACATGAACAAGAGGTTACGCGCAGTATCCATGAAATCGTAAAAGCGGCAATTGATGAATCTGATTTTGCTACCCATGCTTTTTTGCAATGGTTCGTAACCGAGCAAGTTGAAGAAGAAGCACTCATCAAAAACATTTTGAGAAAGTTGAAAATGATTGGCGACAATTCATCTGCTTTATATTTACTCAATGATGAGTTACTCAGAAGAAAAATTCTGCCTGCCGAAGCTACAAATCCATAATCAGGGATGCGAGCCATTGAAGTCGGCGACAGAGTAAGAGAATTGCATGGCAGGGGAGAAGGCACTGTTAAAGCTATTCTCCCAAAGTCTAAATTAAAGGTGTTGTGGGATGAATTTGGAGATGAAGAAGAGTCTCCTGAAAATGAATTGGTACTAATCCATGCCGTTGAAGATATTTATTTCAAAGGGGCAAAAAAACCAAATAAGCCCGATGAGAATTTGGTGGAAATCGCTCAAAGTGACCGCAGAACCCAAGCTCCGTTTTTAGCACTCACTTTATCTTCAAATGCTAAAGACCATGAGGTCTGGTTGCGGAATCCCTTAAATCACACATGGAATTTTACTTTATTCCTGAAGCAAAAAGGAAAGGCGGTTCCATTTTATGCAGGGAAAATAAGTTCGGCTCAAACCCTTTTCTTGGGTAAATTGAATGAGGCAGAATTCCTTTTTCTCAGTGGTGTTGTTTTTCAAGCGCTGGCTTGGTCAGATGGTGGAAATTTTAAACCCCGCCTTCCGGTCCACCTCAGTATAAAATTTGACAGTAGCAAAGGCAGGGTAAAAATTCCTGAATTAGGAAAAGTAGGAATCGTAATAGATTTAGTTGAACCCTCGCTAACGGAAGTCATTGAAAAACCGGTGATAAAAGAAGCCGTGGGGCCCCC
>JAYSVQ010000221.1:0-1947 GCA_043718485.1 Bacteroidota bacterium | reverse complement strand
ACAGCCACCCCAAAGCATCCAGCCTACAATTTGATTTAACAACTTCTTTGCCGCGCCTCTTCCTTTTCGCCACAGGAAAAAACCCATAATGGCAATTGGAAAAACGAAAATGACATTGAACCAATGGCCCCAATACCAACCAACCAGCAAAAACCATATGGCGCAGATGAGAGCCAAAATATTGTAAGCCAAAAATCTTTTTTCAGTTGCCATTTTTTGCGGATTGTGAATTTAGTTGCCAAAGTACACAAATGGCGTCCAAAAATTAAGGTGCTTGAATTGAATTGGCTAATAATGCTAAGGAGTATTTAAACGTATTCCTTACCTTATGTGTGACTAGCTGGGGAAGGGTGATTTTCCGATTTATTTCGTTACCTTATACCTTCCAAACTAACACATCAGTCAAGTGAAAAAACTAATAACTTTTTTTCTTTTCGCCTTCATCATTATTCAATTCGCTCTTGCGCAACAAACTTTTGAATCGTACACGCAACAGACATACATGATACCGATGCGAGATGGTGTAAAGCTCTTCACGACAGTGCTTTCACCTGCCAATGCGAAGGGATCATTTCCGATTTTAATTCAACGGACTCCATATGGGGCACAGTTGCCACCCACTTATGACATCACCAAATCTTCCTATGTGGGCACTCTGGCCAAGGAGGGATATATCTTTGTCTTCCAGGATATACGAGGCAAGTTTAAAAGCGAGGGCACGTTTGAAATGAACAGACCGCTCTATCATGTAACGGATAAAACCAAACTGGATGAAAGTACTGATGCTTATGATGCGATCGACTGGTTGATTAAAAATATACCTAACAATAATGGCAAAGCAGGAATATTTGGGGTCTCTTATTTGGGATATACGGCATTAGATGCCAGCAGTGATCCCCATCCAGCATTGAAGGCAAGTTCACCCCAAGCTTCTCCTACTGATATGTTTCTGGGCGATGACTTTCATCACAACGGGGCCTTTCGGCTAAGTTATGGGTTGGAATATAGCTACATGGTAGAGAATGCAAAAGAGGCGAATAGCCAGTTCCCTTTTCCCCAGCATGATGTATTCGATTGGTATCTGAAATTAGGACCGCTCAAAAACGTGAACGAAAAATATTTTAAAGGTAGGCTAGCTGCCTGGAACGATTTCGTTCTTCATCCCAACTACGATGCCTTTTGGAAAAAACAATCTATGCTAACTAATATGCAACATCCCCAGCTCCCAATTCTTCATGTAGGTGGTTATTATGACCAGGAGGATTTGAATGGTCCGCAGTTGATGTACACGCATTTAGAGAAAAATGATAAAGCCAATTTAAACCGGCTCGTGTTAGGCCCTTGGTCACATGGTCAATGGGCAGGTGCAAAAGCAGATAGCCTTGGCAAAATTAGTTTTGAAGGGAAAACAGCCGTTTGGTTTCAGCAACTGCAAAAGCAATGGTTTGATTACTGGCTGAAAAGTATTGGCGATGGAAAATTTGCTGAGGCCTATTGTTTTCAAACTGGAAGAAATCAGTGGAAACAGTATGCGTCATGGCCTCCTAAGGAAGCGGACATAAAAAAACTTTATGCGACCGAGAATGGAAGTTTATCGTTCGATAAACCGGTGAGTGCATCGGGTGCAGTTAGCTATGTCAGTGACCCGGCCAAACCTGTCCCGTATCGGGCACAACCTATCGAAGCCACTTATGGAAAGGGCAGCCGTTGGGGAAGCTGGCAAGTAGAAGATCAACGCTTTGCGACATCAAGACCGGATGTAATCAGCTTTGTCGCGGATTCTTTGAAAGAAGATATGACCGTGACGGGAAGAATTACAGCTCACCTTTTCGTAAGTACAACAGCCTCCGATGCAGATTTCATTGTTAAAGTCATTGATGTATATCCTGATTTTGATAAAAAGAACTATAAGATGAGCGGTTATCAATTGCCAGTGACTATGGAAGT
>JAYSVQ010000023.1:0-28078 GCA_043718485.1 Bacteroidota bacterium | reverse complement strand
ACCACGATGTGAAAGCCATCGAGTATTTTCTGAAAGAAAAATTCAGTGCATTGAATTCCTCGCTTGACAAATACAAGGAATTCATTCACTTCGGACTCACCTCACAAGACATTAATAATACGGCAACACCCTTAATGTTGCGCGATGGAATAAAACAGGTTTTGATTCCGGGTTTGGAATCTTTGCTCACTGACCTTAAATCAAAGGCTGATCGATGGAAAGACATTGCCGTATTAGGTCGCACGCATGGCCAACCGGCAACACCCACTCGATTAGGCAAGGAATTTGCCGTTTTCGTTGAGCGCTTGCGCAAGGAATTAGACAACTTAAAAAATCAGTCTTTCCCTGCCAAATTTGGAGGCGCAACCGGAAATTTAAATGCCCATTACGTTGCCTATCCAGACAAAGATTGGCAGGGATTTGCCAAAAAATTTGTGGAAGAAACCCTGGGCTTAAGTCGCAGTTTTCCAACCACCCAAATTGAGCACTACGATGGTCTTGCGGCAATTTTCGATAACCTGCGGCGAATCAATGTTTTGCTTACAGACTTATGCGTGGATTGTTGGCTCTACATCAGCTTTGATTACCTGAAACAACAAGCATTGAAAAATGAGGTTGGCTCTTCGGCCATGCCACACAAAGTCAATCCTATTGATTTTGAAAATGCGGAAGGCAATTTTGGTTTTGCCAATGCGATATTTAATTTTCTTTCTGAAAGCTTGCCTAAATCTCGCTTGCAAAGAGACCTTACCGATAGCACCAAACTTAGAAATACGGGAGTAGCTTTTGCGCATACCTGGCTCGCGATTCAATCCCTGCAAAAAGGTTTGGGAAAGGTAGATGTGAATGAAGCCAAAATCGCCGCTGATTTGGAAGCCAATTGGGCGGTAGTAGCAGAGGGCATTCAAACCATTCTTCGTCGGGAGAATTTTCCTGAACCATATGAGGCGCTAAAGGCGCTTACAAGAGGAAACGCCACGATTACCCGCGAAACCATTCGAACTTTTATTGAAAGTTTGTCGGTTTCAGATTCTGTAAAAAAAGAATTGCTCAGAATCGAACCTGGTAATTATACGGGTAAGTGAAACGCCAATGAATTTTATTCGCCAAATCGCTAAGGATGCGAAAGGAAATTTGACAACTGACCCAATGCGTGATTTCTTTGTAACTTGATTTGAAGAAGGTTTAGACACTGCATTTCAGAAAGTGCCTGAAAATAAGAATGTTTCTTAAAGCTCAAGCAGTGAAGCTTTGAGTTCAGAAAAAAGGTTTGACACAAGTGTTGGTTGAAGTAAAAAAATGCCTGAACCTGAGTCTGTAGAATTAAAAAATTAACAAAATGAATGACCAATACTTGGTAAGAAGCGATTACGCAATTCAGAAAATTCTAACGTTCAATTAATCCTGAATCAGTCAATGGTACTTCAATACGCCTCCGACCTCCATCTGGAATTTCCTGCCAACAAAAATTTCTTAAAGTTACATCCTTTGCAGCCAGTGGCTGAGGTATTGGTGCTTGCGGGTGATGTAGTTCCTTTTGCAGTGATGGACAAGCACAAGGACTTTTTCACTTTTGTCTCTGATCATTTTGAGCGCACGTATTGGCTACCCGGTAATCATGAGTATTACCATTTTGAAATAGCTGAAAAAAGTGGTGTGCTGCATGAGAAAATCCGCAGCAATGTTTTTCTAGTGAACAACACCTCTGTGAATTATAAAAATGCCAAACTGATTTTCTCTACCCTTTGGAGCAAAATCAGTCTGGGACACCAGTGGGAAGTAGAAAAGAATCTAAACGATTTTCATTTAATCAGGCATAACGGCTTTCGCTTTTCAGTAGAGCAGTATAACCAATTGCATGAAGAGAGTCTTGCATGTATTCAAAACGAAATGTGTGCAACAAATGGTGAAAAGTTAGCTGTTTTCACACACCACTGCCCTACTTTTCTAAACTATCCCGAGCAATACAAAGGCAGTGTGCTGAATGAAGCTTTTGCCGTAGAGTTGTATGATTTGGTTGAAGCATCCGGCATTGCCTATTGGGTTTATGGCCACCACCATTTCAACACCCCAGCGTTCAGCATAGGCAATACAAAGCTCATTACCAATCAGTTAGGCTATGTGCAAAGGAACGAGCATGAATTTTTTGAGGTGAATAAGTGTATTGTCTTTTGAAAACCAAAATAATAAAGCTATTGTTGCATAATAAATTAAATAACTTTATCGAGCATAATATGCTTTATTATCAGGCATAAAGTGAAGGAAGCACTAAAATATATTCTGGAAACGCTGGGTATTCAGGCTACAACAACACCCATAGCCAAAAGCAATCTGGACAGGCTGCCTTTGTATATCCACGAAACCTATAAACTATACAAAACCGAATTTTTCAATACCGAAATCATTCTGGCCGAATTGAAAAACGATAAGGAACTGAGTATTCATCAAACTGAAAAGCAGGTACAACAAATTAAAGATTTATTGAACCAGAAAGTTGTGGTGGTGTTTGAAAATATACAGGCATACAAACGTAAGAGACTGATTGAAAAAGGCATCAATTTTATCGTACCCGGCAAACAACTTTACTTGCCTGACTTGATGGTTGATTTACGAGAAAGCTACACCCATCCTAAGGCGAAGCAAAAAAATGAAAAGCTATTGCCATCTGCTCAGTTCTTGTTGATTTACCACATCCTCCATCGTAACAATAATTGGAAACTCGAAGAACATTCATTCAAAGAAATCGCCCAAAAATTTGATTACACGCCAATGGCGATTACCAATGCCATTGACAATTTAAAGCATCATGAATGGGTAGAGGTACAGGGCGAAAAGGAAAAGTTTATCCGTTTTAAATACGATAGAAATGAGTTGTGGAACATTGCCCATCAAAAAAACCTGCTGGTGAACCCGGTGTTAAAAACGGTTTTCGTAGATGAAAAGCCAGAGGAGGTCAGCCTTTTGCAAAGTAACGCATCTGCGCTGCCGGAATATACTGACCTGAATCCAAGCAATCAGCAATACTTTGCAATTGAGAAATCAGCGTTCTATAGCCTGAAGAAAAGAAATGCCTTGGTGACCCTGAATGAATACGAGGGCCGATTTGTCCTGGAAATCTGGAAATATAACCCGTTGAATTTAGTGGGCGAATTACCCAATGATTTGAATGCAGTAGATCCACTTTCTCTTTACCTAAGCGTTAAAGATACAAGAGATGAAAGGGTTGAAATGGCATTAAAGCAGTTATTGGAAAAATATATATGGTAAGAGGATTAGACATTTTTAAAAAATACTTTGAGCATTATCCCAATAATTACGTGATTATTGGCGGCACTGCCTGCGATATCATCATTGATGAAGCTGGATTTATTCCAAGAGCCACAAAAGATATTGACATAATTTTGGTTGTAGAAGCATTAAGTAAAGAATTCGTAAAGCAGTTTTGGCAATTCATCAATGATGGTAAATATCAGCAACGAGAAAAAAGTAATGACGAAAGAGAATATTATCGATTCATAAAACCTGAAAATGCCGCCTTCCCGCATCAAATAGAGCTTTTCTCAAGAACACCTGATATGATTATTTTGGATAGTGAGGCGCATCTCACACCGATTCCAATCGATGATGACCTTTCTAGCCTATCCGCCATTTTGCTGAATGATGACTATTATAATTACATGATTGACAATAGTAAGGTGGACGATGGCCTTCACTATGCAAGTATCGAAGCATTGATAAGTTTAAAAGCAAAAGCTTTTTTGGAAATCAAAGAAAGAATTGAAAGGGGTGGCAAAGAAGATGCGAAGCAGTTGAGAAAACATAAAGCGGATGTGTTTCGATTAACAGTTATGCTCACTCCTGAATCAGAATTTGATTTGCCTGAAACGATTCAAGCCCATATTAATCAGTTTGCAGTATTGACCGCAAGTGACTTGCCAGATAAAGCTATTTTCAAGGAAATGGGATTGGGTACTATCAATCCAAATAGCGTTTTTGAACAGTTCAAAAAATCTTTCAAGGTTAAAGAAAATGAAGCATAGCAATTGCGAGATAGAAGCATGTAAAGAAAACGCTCAGAATCTTTGTACGTCAAAGTGAACGTGTAAAGAAAACCGCACTTTCCTATACATGACCTAAGTTAACCAGCATTATTTCTGTTGACCTTCAGAAGCATCATCCCCTCACATTTAATCAGCGCCCCCTTAAAGACTGCCATTAGGATGCACTAAAATCGCATCTATTCTGCCAAATGAGGACCATTTTTTTGATTTCGAGCCATCTTCACAAAAATTGCTAATCACACTCTTAATCGAATTGAAAAACTTTTGCCATAAACTGCAAAAAAGAATAAATTGAATTAGCAAGACGGACTTATGTGGAGGGTTACGCTTTGAATGTAAAATTCGGAAAATAGATAACCCGCATCGGCCTTACACAACAGGTAATAAACTTTGATTTATGAACCGAGTTAGGCAAACGTTAACATCGAGCACGCTTTATATTTTTCCTTTGGTACGAGGCTAATAGCTATAAAATAGTGAAATTTAGCACATTAGAAATGTCTTCGGTCATTAGAACTATTTTTTTTGATTACCTTTTATATGCTTTAGCATATAAAAAGATATTTTTTAGCGAAACTATATGTATTTGCATATAAAAAGCTAACTTTGCTAAGTTTTATATTCAAATGCATATAATGAAGCCCCTGGCTGAGTTTGTCAAAGACCGGAGAAAGGAAGTTAATCTGACTCAAAAAGAGTTCGCAGATCGTGCAGGAGTTGCACTCACTGTAATACGAAAAATTGAACAGGATAAAACGAATCTGAATATGGATAAAGTTAATCTGGTTCTTCACATGTTTGGACATGAACTGGCCCCTGTTGATAGTAAAAATCTGAATGAGTGAGACAGGGAAGAGTTTTTTATAAAATCCATTTGGCCGGAATCCTTACGGAAACGAATGAGGGGGAATATGTATTTCAATATGATGATCAATACGTAAAAGACCATCCTCATGATTTCATCACGTTCACTATGCCCGTTACAGTTAAACCCTATACAGAGAAACGACTCTTCCCATTTTTTGAGGGATTAATTCCTGAAGGATGGTTGTTAGAAATAGCTTCCGAGAACTGGAAGATCAATAAAAATGATCGCATGGGATTACTTCTGGCATGTTGTCAGAATTGTATCGGTGCGGTGAGTGTGGTGCTAATAACAGAAGAAGATGGAGCATAGATGTTTATATTGTTATAAACGGGTTGAAGACAAACTGGAATTTCACCAAAGATGTTCAATGGCATTCTTTGGAACACCAATGCCTCCAAGAATGGAATATTCATTTGACCAAATGAATGAACTTGCAAAAGTGGTGGTTGAAAGAAGTGTTGCCGTCCCGGGTGTTCAGCCAAAACTGTCTATGTCACTAATTAAAAAAAGTAAGGAGAGTTCAGATGCACGGTTAACTGTAGTTGGGGTATTAGGTGGATATTATATTTTTAAACCCCCTTCAGATAGATTTTCCGAAATGCCCGAAAACGAGCATGTAACCATGCGAATCGCAGAATCTTTTGGAATTCGTGTAGTACCTTCTTCATTAATTCGATTATCATCTGGAGAGTTGTCTTATATCACGAAGCGAGTGGATCGGAATGAAGCTGGCGAAAAAATACACATGATTGATATGTTCCAAATCACAGAAGCGTTTGATAAGTACAAAGGTTCAATGGAGAAAGTGGGTAAAGCATTGGACAGCTATTCGGGCAACACCTTGCTTGATAAAACTTTTTACTTTGACTTAGCGCTGTTCTCCTTCCTAACTGGAAATAGTGATATGCACCTGAAAAACTTTTCAATGGTTGAAAGTCCTTCTGGTTGGGTATTGTCTCCTGCATACGATCTTTTAAATGTTGCAATTGTGTTCCCGGAAGATGCTGAGGAGCTTGCATTGACCTTAGTTGGAAAGAAAAGGAAGTTGAAACGAGCGCATTTTGAACAGTTAGGAGAAGAATTGGGCATGACTTCTAAACAGATGCAAGGTGCCTTCAATCGAATGATAAAGAATAAATCAAGTGCATTTGATTGGATCGATCGTTCCTTCCTGTCAAAAGAAATGAAAACGGCTTATCGTGATTTGCTTGAAAAAAGATATAGGCAATTGGAGCTTATATAATATTATGGCAAACAGGAAGTATAAAGCAATGACATCCCCAGGCAATTCAAACAGAATCATTTCTGTTGACATTCAGAAGCATCATCCCCTCGCATATAATCAGCTCCCCCTTCAAGACTGCCATTAGGATGCACTAAAATCGCATCTATTCTGCCAAAGGAGGATCTTTTTTCTATTACATGGCCCTTTTGGGAAAGTGAATTGAAAATTTCAGGTGAAAAGGCACCCTCTTCAATAAATACTTTATCGGGTAACCATTGATGATGGAATCGCAGTTTGTTAATGGCATCCTGCAATGACATATCAAAATCAATCAAATACACCAAGGCCTGAAAAATCTGACTGGGGATGGTGGTTCCTCCCGGTGTGCCAATCACGAGAAATAATTTTCCATCTTTTTCTAAAATGCAGGGCGTCATCGAACTTACCATTCGTTTTTTAGGGGCAATCGCATTTGCTTCACTCCCGACTAAACCGTAAAGATTGGGCGCACCGGGTTTACTCGCAAAATCATCCATCTCGTTGTTGAGCAAAAATCCGGCACCCTCAACCACGACCCTGGAACCGTACCATGAATTGAGCGTCGTAGTTACCGAAACTGCATTTCCCCAGCGATCAACTACAGAAAAATGGGTGGTTTCTTCTGATTCTTCTGAAACATTTCCATGTGAAATTTTGTCAGATGCAATTGCTTTGTGTGGGTCAAAAGCAGAAATTCTGTTTCTTAAATAATTTGAATCTAATAGCTCCGCTATGGGCACTGAATTAAAATCTGGGTCTGAGGCAAAATGGACTCTGTCGCATGCTGCTTGGCGCATTGCTTCGATCATAAGGTGATAGGAAAGTGCAGAGTCTTTTCCCCACTCCCGCATTGGAAAATGCGCGGTCATGCCCAGCATTTGTAATAAGCTAAAGCCACCACCACTGGGCGGACCCATCGTAATTATTGAGTAATTTTTATATTTTCCGATTAAAGGGCTTCTCCAAACAGCTGAATAATTTTTTAAATCCTCAAGGTTGAAACTGCCTTTTCCTCGATTTATTTCAAAAATTATTTTCTCAGCAACGGGTCCGGTGTAAAACCCATCTCTACCTTTTTCCTGAATTTCCTCAAGCGTTTCCGCTAAGTCTTCTTGAATTAAAACATCTCCCTTTTGCCATTTTTTTTCTCGAATAAAAACACAAGCCTTTTTATTCACATTATTTTTTTTAAAACTCTCTTGCAGGGAATTCATTTCATCGGCTTGTTGCTTGGTAATTGCGAAACCATTTTTCGCCAATTGTATTGAGGGCGCAACCAATTCCTGCCATGAAAGGCTTCCCAATTTCTGATGTGCCTTCCACATTCCATCAACAGATCCGGGTACCCCACTTGCGCTTTGGCCTTCGGTACTTTTCCCTGGAATAACGTTGCCTTTCGCATCCAAATACATTTCTTTTTTTGCCATGCTTCCTGCAACTTCCCTAAAGTCAAGCGAATAAAATTGGCCTGAGGAATCTCGAATCATCATGAATCCGCCTCCGCCAATATTGCCTGCAAAGGGAGCGCAAACAGCAAGAGAAAAATGAACTGCGATTGCGGCATCCACTGCATTTCCCCCTTTTTCTAAAATCGAAATTCCAACCCGATTGGCTTCCGGGTGCGCACTTACTACCATTCCTTTGCAATCTTGTTGCGGCTTTGGAGGCTCACCTTTTTGGCTGCATCCCGAGCCGGCAAACCAAAGGAACAGGAATGAAATGGAGTAGAATTTCTTAATCATCTTCACTAAACAAATAAGGTAAGCGCTTGCAATTTCTTCAAATTAATTGAAATCTGATGATTTTGGAAGGTTTTTTCATTCAGGCTCAATTTTTGCTTAATTTCATCGTAGTAATTTGTATGAAGATTCTGAGATTGACTTTTTTTCTTTTTGCATTGGGCCTTTTTTTCGGAGCCCGTGTAAGTGCGCAACGCCCTGATTTAAGAGATCAAAAAGAAGGCGACAAGAATATGAATGGTGTGCCCGATGATCAAGAAGATTTGGAAGATGGAGACGAAGATGAACAATGGGAAAGTCAGACACCGCGACCCGTCGTAGCGAAATTCCCTGAGGTAAAAATTATTATTGACGGAAAAGAGAAAAAAATTTCAGAGGATTTTGTAGCCTATAGAAATAAGGTGATGAGTATTCAGGTGAAACAATTATTGCCTCAATCTTGGATTGAAATGGAGCTGGAGAAGGTGGGAGTTGGTCTTACCAAAACCAAATATCAGGCAAATGAACTTGGCGAGTTAGATTTGGAAGTAAAAACAGGAAAAGCAAAAGGAAAAGCCTCGGTGATTTTTAAGTATTTTAGTTCTGATGGTAAGGCGCACAGACGAAAGATTTTCGTAAGAATTGATTAGGTAAAAAATCCTTAAGAATATTTTTTTCCAATTAGAGCTGAAATTTTCAAATAAATCTCTTCTAAATCTGGTTTTCCGGCATTCTTCAACAATTGCAAATGTCGTTTTATGGTCTCTTGATCTCCCCTTCTTGCAGGTCCGGTTAAGGCTTGATCCGGGCCAAGTTCCAAAGACTTTTCAATCACTTCTTTAAGATAACTTTCAAAGAGTTTAATATTTCCTGCACCTATGTCTTCCGATATTTTTTCTGCCTCAGAAATTAAAAAGGTGCTGAAATTTCCAGCTAATACAGCCGCAAGATGCATTTTCAGGCGATTTTCTGAGTCCTGAAAAATAACTTTGTTGGATAAAGTAAAAGCGATTTCTCTGAGTTTGACCAAGGCATTACCATCACTTTCAATGAATAAAGGAACAGGCAACAAATCCAGCGTTCTGCCAAAGCGAAAGGTTTGCAATGGCCACATCACCCCAATATTTTCACCTAAAGACAACAAAGTTTGAAGGTTGGAAGCACCGGAACAATGAATGAATAAGGTTTCATGCCCTTTTAAGTGTTTTAATTTTTCGGCGACCAAAGGCAATGTATCGTCAGGAACACAAAGAAAAACCATATCCAAATCAGGAAAGATCTTTTCGAGGTCAGATTCACATGCCGGAATTTGAAATTCTTTAGAAATCTGCTTCGCAGTTTCAGGGTTGCGCGAAATAACCTGCTCAACAGAAAAATGAAATTTTTGCAGGTTGGCTGCGAGACTCCAGGCTAAATTTCCGGAGCCAATAATACCTGCTGTTTCTGCAGGGCGCTCCATTATATTTCGCTCCTTCTGCGCATGATACTTAAGATAAAACCAATGACGAGCACAAAAGTGCCAAGCCAAACCAAACCAATCCAAGGTTTGTGAATGGCCTTTAAAACAATAAAATCTTCTTTTGGATTTTCCTCAACCTGCACCGAAAACTGCATTTTCTCGCGATCAGGGTCTATGCCCAGAAAGGAAACAATACAACGAGGGCCTTCGAGCCAGGTAACCCCCGGATGTACTTCGTTTTTTCTTGAAACCCTAAACTTGACCTGAGCGGTTAATTCTTGGTCTTCCTTAATTATTTTGAAATCTGCTCTCACGATTAATTCGTAAAGGTCAGTTGCATCCTCATTCGTCAAAGAAATTAATTGGATTTTCCCTCCGGGAATAGAATCCGTTTGCCCAATGCTTAAATCTAAAAACTGATTTTTAAACTTTCGTTCCTCATCTTCTTTGGGAATTGAACTTACATGAATGTATAAATCACGATTCAAATACATTTTGCGAGAGGGATGGGCAATAAGGCCCATTCCCTTATTAATTTCAGCTTCTGGCCAAAGCGTAAAAATTTTGGATGAATCTAAATCCAGATTTTCTGTTGAGTTGAGCAGGGGAACAAATTCTACTCCGTATAAGGATCGGGAATTAATAAGTTTAGGTTGCAAATAACTCAACCTTTCTTCCATGTATTGTTGCAGAAAAAAGGTGTCGAGAAACTGAGTTGCTTCAGAGGCTAAAGTGAAAAAATGAGTTAATGGCAATTCATGACTAAATTTTTCGCCCAGACTATCGAGGAAAGAAAATTTAAAAGACGAATTATTTTTTTCTAAAATTTCGAAACGACGCAAGGGTATTATCGCCTGTTTTTTTCCTTTATAAGTTACTTGATATCCATTTATGAATCGCGGTTTGTTTTTTACCAAAAGCACATTGTCTGTTCTCTCATTTTCATCAAAAAGGGTGAGTTCGGTCGGATTCATATTTTTGGAAACAATCGAGCTATACCCGGAGGAAAAAACAAAACCCATGAGCATCAAGCCAAATCCCGTATGAGCAAAAGTGCCACCCAGAATTCGGATTCGTTTTGCACCACCACTTTTTAACAGATGATAGGCAACATCAATAGCTGAAAAAGCCATAAAAAGCGCACTAGTTAACAAGAATTCATCTGCAAATCCGACGACAAAAAATTGAATATAATAACTTGCCTTATTTATAAAATTCTCACTCAAGCCAGCTAATTCTAACCAATCACGATACTGGTTTTCGTAGGCAAATGTCCATCGATTGAGGGCGAGTAAAATGAGAATAATGGAGGAGGAGATAATGGCCAACAAAAAAGGACGAAACAAAGACTTTAGCATGTCCTTTTTTTCGATTCGTCTCCAGTACAAAAATTGTCCGATTCCCGATAGAATGCCAATGAGAATAGCAAACCAAACATTCCATTTGAAATAGAAAAAAGGAACATCGGGTGGTGGGGCAAGATGGGTTCCTAAAAGCTTGTTAATAACAGGTAATGAAGTTGCAAGACAAATGCCCAAGGCAGCAAAAATGATGGTAAGGGTTCCAAGAAAAAGAAAAAATTCTTTTGAAATAAAAGGGATGTCTTTGTTTGGTCCGGTGAGGTCCTTTAGTCTGAATACAAACAACACGAAAACAGCGAGGCAATACGCGCCAAGCAGTAAAAGCAACTGGCCCGATAAACCTAAATCGGTGAAAGTATGAACAGAAGCTTCTCCTAAAATTCCGCTTCTCGTCAAAAAGGTAGAGTACAATACTAATAGAAATGTGCTGAGGACAAGCGCCATGGAAAAACCCAAAAAGGATTTTGATTTTCGCCATGCAAGTAATCCATGAAGAGATGCGATTCCGGTAAGCCAGGGAACGAAGGATGCATTTTCTACCGGATCCCAATTCCAGTAGCCTCCAAAGCTTAGGGTTTCATAAGCCCAATACCCACCCATAATAATGCCTACCCCAAGAATCATGACTGAGAATACCAACCAAGGGGAAGAGGGTCTTATCCATCCGGTAACGTCTTTTCGTAACAAGCCTGAAATGGCGTAGGCGAATGGAATGAGAGTAGAGGCGAAACCTAAAAATAAAGTGGGTGGATGAATGACCATCCAATAATTCTGTAAAAGTGGATTTAATCCATTTCCATTTAAGGGCACAAATTCAGGGTTGAGAATAAAAACGGGTGCGTTAGGCAAAGCGTCTTTTAACAACGTGAATGGGCTGCTTCCTATTTTCCAGGGGGCTAATCCTGTTTGTAGGGTGATGCCAAAAAGCACAATGCTCCAGGCCAAAATCAAAATTGAAATACCGGAATACGTTTGTTGTTTTGAAAAAGCAGCTTGAAAAAGCAAGACGAAAAGCCAAACGATGGAAAGCAAAAAGGCAAAAGCGAGTAACCAACCTAGAAAATTTTCAAGACCAACAAATTGACCTGTTTTTAACACAGCCCAAAATCCATGAAAATCATTGAAGGTCATGCCTGCAATTACCAATGAAATAATTATGGATACTGTAGCCGGAAGCCCTTTCCTTCCCAAGAGATTATTTTCCTTTCCACTATTGAAAAGCAACCACAAGGAGGGTCCAAAAACGGCAAGGAGAAAAACCCATTGGGTTTCGGTTTTGCTAAGGAAGACCCCTAAAATCATGGAAGAGAGAATAGCCTGCACCGAAGCGATGACTGCCATTACCGGATTTCTCCATTCAGTTTTGTTGAATAATAAAATACACCCTAACACAGCGTGCCAAAACGTCCACAATAGAAAACTGCCTTCTTGTCCTTCCCAAAAACAAGAAATCATATAATAAATCGGCAACTCGTTTGAGGAGTGCGCCCACACATAATGAAATTGATATTGATGACTGGCGATGAGATAAAAAAGACTAGAAAAAACGCCGACCACACTGAGGGAATGAATCAAAAAGGCTGATTTTCCGATTTTTTCCCATCCCTTTTTTTCGGAATTATTTCTTCTTTCGGCTAAAAAAAATGAAAAACTTGCAACGAGGGATGCAGAAAAAGATAATGCTGCAAATAACTCGCCGAGTTTACCTCCATTAAATTCCATTTAGTTTGAGAGATTGGGTTGGGAAGGGTCTTCAATTTCTTCCTTATTGTATTTGGAAGGACATTTCATTTGAATATGATCAGCTTCAAAATGGCCATCTTCCATTTTACCAATTACGACAATTTTTTCTGCGGATTCAAAATTGGCCGGCATGGGATCATGAAAGCGAACTTTTACCTCCCTTTGCAAAGAATCGGCCATCCAAAAATCGAGTACGTCTCTTTGGCTGTCATAGAAATAATCATCGCGACGTGTCCATTTTCCTACAACATGAACTTTTTTATTTAGGGATTCAGCCTTAGTGAAATCAGTATAGATGCTCGCTTCAGAAAAAAGATTGCTCATGAAAAAAAAGGTAAATGCTAACCCAAAGGCGCCTGCTAATATAATTAACAAAATCAATCTTACTTTACTCATAATCCTAAATTTCTTTTTTCGAATTCTTGAAATTTTTTCTCAAGTGATTTTAATTTACGTTCTGTAAAAAATAAATAGAATACGAAGCCGAGAAAAATCAAAAATAAAACCACGATTACGGTAAATATTTTTCCGTTTTGAAAAAGAAGTCTCGATTCGGAAGAAGCGATTTGAAGAAAGATGCTGAGAAATGTCATAAGGCTTGGGAATCCATTTTTTCTTGAAGGGTACGTATTCTGATTTTTATTTCCATCAACCACAGGCCGATGAGTAAAAAGCCGAGCGCCGTTGGCAAAACCAATAATCTGTGATTTGCGGATAAACTTTTTAAGGAGGCAAGTGGACCCTCTTCTCCTGAACCTGGATGCAAGCCACCTAAAAATTTGGGAATTAAATAAAAGGTGGGAATAATCATCGCAGCTGCAAATAGATTAAACACTGCAGAGATTCTGGCTTTTTGTTCGGGCTCTTCTAAACTGCTTCTCAATAAAAAATATCCTAAATAGATAAGAATAAGAAAAAGAGCAGAGGTTTGTTTGGGGTCCCAAGACCACCATGCTTTAAAATTAAAATCAGATGCGATGGCCGAACCCCAGGTTACTCTTGACCAAACAATACCCGTTGCGAGGCCTAATAATCCAAACAATAAACCTATTTGCGCAGCAACAGAAGCACGTAAATCCGTTTTTTCATTTGGGCGATTTAGGTAGATAATGCTGTATGCAAGTGAAATCAACAACATTACCATCATGCAATACCACATTGGAACGTGAAAGATGATGTTACGCCACGTTTCTTCCAGTATCGGGATATTGGGTATCTCCAAACTCAATCCCCTCCAAAACCCATAGGTAACGAGCAGGATTCCTGTGATTTTATAAATCCATCTATAGCTTTCCTTCTGCACTTTTTACTCCCTCCATAAAGAGGGAAACAAAATAAAGGAAACGGAAGAAATAATGACAATAAAGGTTGCAGTAAATATTAAGTCTGGGCTTGAATCACTCCAATTTTCGCCCTCCATGGCGTTCTTAGTTATTCGAATTAGGCTGAGCATCAAGGGCAAAGTTAATGGAAAGCTTAAAACAGCGAATAAAGTGCTTTTGTTTCCTGCACTCGAAGTAATGGATGAAACCAGCGTTAAATTGGATGAAAAGCCAATTGCGCCAAGAAAAACACCGAAAAAGTAAAGGCCGGGCTGTCGTATTTCTTGAGGGTTAAAAAATTGGCAAAAAAAAGCGGTTACAAAACCGGCAGCAAGCAGTACAAGGAAATTGTAAATTAATTTTGAAAAAAAAACAGCCGAAGGTCCCGCAAGGTTGAATTGATACAGCATTTGGCCTTTAGACTCAGCCATAAAGCTTCGCGCGACTGCATTTACAGAAATAAAGAGCATCAAAATCCAGAAGAGAAGATTCCAGAATTCGGGCTCCATCTGATTGCCAATGGCCAGCGAAACAATAAATACCATAACGATGGCATAAAGAAAAAGGCCATTCATCGCATACTTCTGTTTCCATTCCACCCGAAATTCTTTTTCTAGTAGTGCGGTTGTTTCTCTTAACCAAGTAGCCATGGCGCAAAGATACCTTGCCAATAACCAAAAAAAAACCACCCCTAAGGGTGGCTTTCAGACTATTTCCTCGTGGAAAATTATTAACGTAATAAGGTAACGCTGCCGGATTTTTCAACCTCAAAGCCACTAAAATTGCGGCCCCGAATGACATACATATAAACCCCTTCTGGTGCTAAAGTACCTTCAGGCGTTTTTCCATCCCAGCGGAAATTTACATTTGTGCTTTCAAACATGAGTTTGCCCCAACGATCATATACACCAATTTGGAACTCGGTTATCAATTGGGTCTTTACTTCAAAATACTCATTCTTTTCGTCGCTGTTAGGTGAAAAGGCATTCGGCACCCATAGGTTTACAACCTCATCTACTTCAATGTATTCAGGAAGGTCATATTTCCAGATACAACCAAATATATCCATAAGCGTAAGTTCAATGTCGTAAACCCCCTCTTTGGTATATTGATGAATTACACTCGGTTCAATCGCCGAAGATCTGTCTCCAAAATCCCATAATACAGACACGATATTATCTCTAACCTGAGCATAATTAATAAGGGTAAATTCTACGGTTGCATTTGGAATTTCAACCTCTTGACGGTCAGCTAAAGGGCCTGAATAAAGTACGGGATGGTTATGAGCTTGTATCATTGTTCTCGGCAATTCGCATCCGTAATTATCTCTCACGGTTACAAAATACGTTCCTAACCCTGCCACGATTGCAGGAGTAGTAAAGACCGGACCAATAAAAATAGGCGTAGTAGCAGTATAATTGTCAAACCAAAAGACGCCGTATTGTGGGTATGGATTCACAATTGATAATTCTGCAACAAATCCTTGGCAAACCGTATCCTGAAGCATTATCATTTCTTGTGGTGATTCCACCAAAACGGGCAAGGTAACCGTGCCAACGCAACCAACAGAAGACGTTGAGGTTAAGGTTGCTTGGTAATTTCCTGGTGAATAAAGATGCCTTGGATTTCTTAGGTCAGAGAAATTATTTGTCCCAGAAATAGGGTTGCCAAAATCCCAAGACCAAGATGAAAGTTGAGTACCAAAAGGATCATTCAATACCGTTTCGTCCTTAAAATCAGTAATGGTTGAGAAACACTTATTGATGTAAGAAAAATCAGCAATCGGATTCGGATGAACAAAAACAGTACGAACTGATTTTTCTTGACATCCTGCATTATCAGTTACCCAAAGAGTAACATTATACCCGTTTGGACTTGCATACAATACGGTTGGGTTTTGTTGGGTTGAGGTGCTGCCATCACCAAAAGACCAATTCCATGCACTTATCGTACCCGGGGTTTGGTCTATAAATGAAACAGAACTTCCTTCGCACACATTTGAGAAAGAGAATGCGGGATTAGGCAAATCTAATACAGTTACATTTTGTGAAATTGTATCTTTGCAGCCGTTTCCTGCAGTTACGATAAGGGTTGTAGAATACGTTCCCGGACCGGAAAAAACATGAATTGGATTAGATAATGGAGAAGTGTTATCAGGACCAGAAAGTGGATCTCCAAAACTCCAATTCCATCCCGAATTTAAGCCGTTGGGATAGGTTGTATTATCTCCGAATTGCATGCTTTGTTCGTGACAAACAGTTGGGCTCACAAAACCCGCCACAGGTGTAGGTAAGATATTTACCGTATAACTAGTCGGAGGGCCAACACAGGTTCCGTTAGCTGCTGTAACCGAAACGGTAGTCGTAGTTTGTAAATTTGATAAGGTAATGGTTTGGGTTGTTGGCCCGGTATTCCATTGCCATGAGGTACCGCCAACGACAGTTAAATTTGCACTCGAACCAGGGCAAACATCTGTAGGACCAGAAACAATGGCCAAAGGACCTGGTGAAACCGTAACAGTTGCGGAAACAGGCGGACTTGCACATCCATTGGTTGCTGCAGTAACTGTGTAGGTAGTGGTTTGGGCAGGATTAATAGTAATGGAAGATGTGGTTGCACCTGTGCTCCATGTATAATTTGAACCTCCACTTGCGGTCAAGGTAGTGGAGTTTCCATTGCAAATACTCAAATTTCCTGTAATCGTGGGTACCGGGTTTGGATAAATCGTTATGGTTACCATATCGGTTGCGGTGCAAAAAGCATCCGAAGCTGTTAATGTAAAGGTCTGCGTAATTGGGCCCGGACCCGTGTTGGTCAAGGTCACGGTTGGGTTTGCCGCAGCAGGATTACTTACACCGGCTGGAGGCGACCAACTATAGGTTTGACCGGGAATAAAGGGTGCACCAATATTGGTTGTAAAACCAGAACACAATGAAACATCCGGGCCTGCATCAGCAGTTGGACCCGTCAATACAGAAAGGGAATCGTCTATAGTTTCTGTACAGCCATAATTGTCTGTAATAGTTACAGAGTATAAATAGGTGCTAGGTCCTGGGTAAGTATGACCAAACGAACCTGTTGAAGCACCAGGATTGGTGCCAATATTACCAGTACCCGTCCATAAATAGGAGAAGGGTGCTGTTCCGTTTATTCCTGGGTTTGCTGTGAATTGAATATTTGTACATCCAATTGGATTCCAGGTAGCAGATGCGCCCTGTAATCCGGAAATCACATTTATTTTTACTGTATATTGATTTCGTCCAATAATCGGACAAGCATCGTCTTTAATCGTAATTAAGAAGGTGTGAAGACCAACGGTTGTGGGTGTCCAATTAAAAGTCGCTGAAGGATTTGTTCCTGAAATGGTGTCAATAACACCAGGATTTCCGGTTTCATAAAACTGACCTGTAGGAATATTATGATTCCAATACATTCTCACAACCTGACCCGCATTCGGGTCAGTAGCAGGTAGGTTAAATGATAGTGGGGTGCCGCTACAAACTGTAACCTCAAAAGGGGCATTTTGAACTCCACCTGACAAGGCCGAAACACCAGTACTTGATGGAAGATTATTGCTTGGACAGTTCAAGACCGTAATTTGAATGTCCCTCACGATATTATTAATCGCCACCCCATTTCTCCATTCGGTTACATAAACACAAAGCACAGCCGTTAAGGTGCTACCTGGGTTTGGGATTAAGGAAATGTCACCCGTCTGCGCATCAATTGAACAATTCCATGTTGAACCTAGAGGGGCCGTTGCGCTGAACCCAGCATTATAGGTAACCTGTCCACCAGCAGATTGAAAGCAAGGGCCAAGGGAATAACTTAAAGAGTCACCGTCATTGTCGAAGGCGCCTTGATTAAAGGTAAAGGGCTGCCCTGCACATATATAAGGTACAGGAGGGTTAGCAAAAAAGGCTGAGGAATTACAAATGGGAAGGGTTGTGTTTAAGGTAGTTGCGCCAATGTACATGGTTTGATTCGCCGCACCCGATGTAATGGAGCCATTTCTACAACAGTCTGTCCAAGACAAGGTAAAAATACAATTGCTTGCTGCGCAAATATTGTAATCTCTATACCAGTAAAATTCTTGAACGCCATTTAATGTTGCAGTCGAACTGGTGCACCGTGTGGGCCAGTTGGGGCAAACCGGGGTAACCTCAGTTGTAACTTGGGTTGACCAAGGACCTAAGGCGACAGGCGTAACGCAACTTGCGTTTTGGCCTGTAAAAATCACATTGTTTCCGATTGAGGATGCACCGGTACAATCGCGATAAGCCCTGAGATGCACTCTAATGGTGCAATTGTTTATGCACTCATAATTTAAGTCTACACCCATCATGTGGGAGGCTTTTCCCTGACCAAATGCGAAGGTCATACACAAAAGCAAACAAACCTTTTTCAAATTCCTAAATGTCATTGGAGATTGGGTTGAAATGTTCAAAAGCAAAAGCTATTTCTGTAAATTGAATCCTAAAATTGCGAAAATCAGTAGAGTTAATCCTCTAAAAAGACCCAACGGTTAAAATCTACCCTCCATTTGTTTTTTAGTACCGGTTGGGCCTTGCATATTATTTGTAAATGGTTGATAATCAATGTAAAAAAAGAGACGACGATTTTCTACACTTTACCCATTAAAATGCAATCAGGTACTAATTTTGACCTGAGAAGGCATGATAAAAAAAATCTTTGGGAGTGGAAAGGTAACAAGGTCTGAGGCCTTTATTCATTTACATTTTGCTGTTTTTCTTTTTGGTTTTACAGCCATTTTAGGGAGGTTAATTTCTTTGGGAGGAATAGCTACCGTTTGGTACAGAATGTTGTTTACCACCCTTTCCTTTATTGCACTACCGGGAATGCTCAAGGCTTTTAAAAGCCTTTCAACCCTCGATTTATTAAAGATTGCCACGGTAGGTTTTTTATTATCAACCCATTGGATGTTATTTTTTGGCGCCATAAAAATTTCCAATGTTTCAGTTACGCTATGTTGTATTGCTACCGCTAGTTTTTTCACCGCACTTTTAGAGCCATTAATTATCAAAAAGCCATTCCGTATGCATGAGGCCTTACTTGGGCTTTTAGTCGTACCCGGAATTTACCTTATCTATACGTTTACTGAGGTGCCAATTGCAGGAATCGTTATGGGCATTGCATCTGCAATTTTAGGCACTCTTTTTTCTGTATTGAATAAAAAGTGGGTAACTGAAATTTCCCCCTCACTCGTCACATTTGCAGAAATGGGAATTGGGCTATTTTTATTTTCTCCAATTTTTATTTGGCAAATCTGGTCTGAGGGTTTGCCTTCGGTGATTCCAAAGGGTTGGGATATGCTGTGGCTTTTAGTTCTTTCTTTGCTATGTACTTCTTTAGCCTATATTTCTTCTCTTAAAGCCTTAAAAGTATTATCCACCTTCACTGTAAACCTCACCATTAATCTTGAGCCGGTATATGGAATCATTATGGCTATCGCAATATTTAAGGAACACAAAGAAATGGGTGTAGGATTCTATTTGGGGGCCTTATTGGTGGTTGGTTCTGTATTTCTGCATCCGATGCTGGAACGAAAATTTGAGAAAAACGTCTGAAATTCAGGAACCACAATTCTTTTGACTTCTGAATCGAGCGGCCTTCCTAACATCTGGGTCTTTTGAGCGACTTGCTTTTTTCCAAACATTACAAGCCTTACTAAATGCACCTTGTGCAAGATAAATATCCCCTTTGATTACATAGGCCTGAAAGTATTTTTTATTAATTTTCAAACAACGATTAGCCCAAGCAATTGCAATTTTTTCCTGGCCTTTGGCAAAATAAACCCTAGAAAGAAAATAGGCAGATTCGTAATCTGAAGGATTCAGCTCCATGCATTTTTTAAAATCACTTTCTGATTTGTCCCAAAATTGAATTTGAAGGTTTACAAAGGCACGATTAAAATACGCTTCAGCATCATTAGAGTCTATTTCAATGGCATGGCTAAAATCTTGAATTGACTCGCGCGATAAATTCAATCGCAAATAAATCACACCTCGACTCAAATAAGAAAATTTATCAAGAGAGTCGGAATATATAGCGCCGGTAAAGTCCATTAAGGCACCCACATTATTTTTCATTAGACTTTTTGCCCTGCCCCGATTATAAAAGGCTTTAGCATTTTCCGGCTCGAGTTGTAAAACATTTCCAAAATGATTTACTGCCGATGATAAATCTCCGGAGATAAAACTAGCATTACCTAACTCCATCCAATGTTGCGGATTTAAGGGGTCTAATTTTGTTGCCTGCTCAAATGCTGTCACGGCAGAATTTGGGTGGGATCTTGCCATTCTGACTTTTCCCAGATAAAACCACGCTTGGGCATTTGTTGAATCGCTTTTTAGCGATTTTATCAAACTTCTTTCCGCTAATTTTGTTTTTCCCCTTCCGGATTGGCAAAGAGACAAATAAAATCTAGGCTCTGATTTGTTTCTGTAATGCTTCAGCGATTTTTTGAATTGTTTTTCGCCCTCTTTAAACGCCCCCAATTGGTAATGACAAAGACCGACGTTAAATCGAGCCTCGCCCTGTTTTCTGTTTTTTTTTAATGCTTTTTGATATTCGTTTAAGGCACCCGGATAGTCGCCTGAGCGGTATAGGTTATCGCCCAATATTATATAATGCCCAGCTGTTTGACTTATTTGAAAGCCTGGAATTCCAAATAAAACGAAAAACAAAATTACCCGTTTAAACGTTCTCAAAAGGGATTAGAATTACAGTTTTTGAGCAAGAAATAAATCAAATTCAAAGAAAAATGAATAAAAAGTCTAATCTATTAGAAAAAATTCTTTTTCTAAGCTTTTCAAAACAAATCTCAAAGGCTAATCTAAACAATCCTATGCTAAACTTACCTTATCTTGCAGCCAATTTCATCTATGACAGAGAAAAAATTATTGCAGGGGGATAAAAATATTTCTGAGGCAGGATTTGATTCGAGTCAATCCTTTATTATTGCCGGGCCCTGCAGCGCAGAAACTAAAAAGCAGGTATTTGAAACAGCGCATGCCCTTAAAAACAGTGGAATTAAATATTTCCGGGCAGGCATATGGAAGCCGAGAACCAGACCCGATAGTTTTGCGGGTGCCGGAGATTCAGCTTTAAAATGGTTAAGAGACGCTGGTAAAGAAACCGGGTTGAAAACTGCGACCGAGGTGGCAAATGCTCGCCATGTTGAATTAGCCTTAAAAAATGAAATTAACCTGCTGTGGTTGGGAGCCAGAACCACCGTTAACCCATTTACGGTGCAGGAAATCGCCGATGCATTAAAAGGAGTAGATATTCCGGTGATGGTAAAGAACCCAATAAACCCCGATGTAGAATTGTGGGCAGGTGCGGTAGAAAGAATCATGCGTGCCGATATTCAAGAAATTTGGGTTTGCCATCGTGGGTTTAATGTGTACGCAAAAACACTTTTGCGCAACATGCCTTTATGGGAAATTCCCATTGAAATGAAGAGGCGCTTTCCCCTGCTCCCAATGATCTGTGACCCAAGCCATATTTCAGGAAAAAAAGAATATATCGCTTATATATCACAAAAGGCGCTGGATTTAGGATATGAAGGGTTAATGGTGGAAACCCATCCTAATCCTACTCAGGCTTTGTCAGATGCAGAACAGCAATTGAAGCCAGAGGAATTACTCGCCATGTTGGCCAAATTGCATTTTCGAAAACAAGGTTCCATTAATCCTATTTATGAGGAAAGAATTCGCCTTCACCGAAACCAGATTGATGAGATCGATTCGCATTTGGTAGAACTTTTAGCAGAAAGAATGGATATCAGTAAAAATATTGGCGCCTTGAAAAAGGCAAACAATTTACCTTTTTATGAATACAATCGTTGGAGCGAGGTTTTAGAACAAGCCCGAATTACAGCAAAAAAATTAGGCCTCAAAGAGGAGTTCGTAATTCGAATATTTACCCTGTTGCATCTCGAATCTATTGAAATTCAAGGGGAATAGACCCTTTACTTTAATTTTTCCGAAGTCATTAACATGGTTGATTTAATGCTCAAGGGAATCGACATTCCCATCATTTCCATGTTTCCGGAAAATTCTTGATCCATAGTAGATTCCATAATAAATCCACTTTCTTTATCTACCTTGAAAAAACCAGATTGCTTTCCTTTCAATTTTGCTTTCATTCCTTGTATGTCTACTTCTTCTTTTGTGTCAAATTCTGATTCCATGTCAATAATCGCAAAACTTTCATCAAGCGATTTTAATTGGTAATGCGTTTCGGAATCGATGGGAACTATGCCGTCAATTTTCTTGTTGAGCGTCCATTTATCGCCAACACCAACGTCTTTAGGCGGGAAAATACGAAAAGTGTTTTCCATTTGATTTCTTAATTTTTCCTCAGAGTATTCATTCTTCATGGTTTGATGCATTTCCTCTATTTCGGCCTCGCTCAACTTGCTGACAGCACCGAGAGATTCAACCATTTGGCTTATCATTTTCTCAAGGCCTTCCATTTTTTTTACGCTACCATCTTGACCCACAACCATATTATATTGTACCCCTTTTAAAGCCGAAAAAACGGCAACCATTGCATTATCATTGTCTTCGGGTTTAATATTGTCTGAGTCGAAATGTATTTTCATCATTTCATTATCAACGTCCAGGGTAATTCGGCTGTAGGTTACTTCGATGGAAGCATCTCCGCCAGCTGGGGCATCAATTATTTTAAATAAATACTCAAACCCCATTTTTTGTTCCATATTCACTTTTTGGCCCATCATTTCTTGGGCAATGACTTGTGTTAATTTGCTTGTGAACTTGTAGGAAACACCGGATTGGGGGTTAAATTTTAAAGGATAAAGGTCCTTGCTGCAATGGCTAAAAACCAAAACAATCAGGCATGCAATCAATAGGTTAATTTTTTTCATGGAAATTAATTTGGTTGTAAATCTAGTTGAAATTTTCGGGCATACCATACCCCGTTTGTGAGCATAAAATTTTATTTAGAAGGTCAATTTAACCCCTTTTTGAGGAGAGCATTTTTGCTAAAGCGATTACTTTTTTAGCAGTGCCCTGCCATGTGTGTTCAGTCATCACTTTTTCTTTTAACCTTTCTCCCATTTTTTTTGAAAGGGCTTCATTTTGAAGGGCCTCTATAAATGTGTCTGCCATTTCTTTGGGTTGAGGCAAAATTAAGTATCCATTTTGTCTATCTTCTATGATTTCACTTACCGGTCCATTTTTGACGGCAACAATGGGTATGCCAAAGGCCGCATATTCAAAAAGTTTGACGGGCGATCCGTACCAGTGTGAATTTGGAATCGCGGCAAAATCAAATAAAGGGAGGTAGGTAAATACTTTTTTATGGTCAATATTTCCTGTAAAATGATAACTGTTTATTTTTAATGTCTTGGAAGCTAATTGTTTTAAGTCAGGTATTATTTCTCCAGAACCGACAATTAATAGGCAAATATTCGGGTACAATTGTTGAAGCAAACTCACGCTTTCGATGAGAATATCAATGCCATGCCACGGAAAAATAGAACCCACAAACCCAATTATTTTCGGGTGTTCAAATTCTGGGAATAAAATTTGTTTAGACAGTACATTTAAATTTGATAGATTAATTCTCTCTGGATTGATTGAATTATGAATAACAACAATTTGATGTTCTTCTACTTTATACTGCGTTACAAAATAATTTTTTAAGGTTTTTGAAACCGTTATCACTTTTCCTGCATATTTAAGTTGCTCACACTCTCTCTTTTTGCCAACACGATAAAAAAGGGAATTTTGGCCGAGCTTGTAACGCTCTTCTAAAAGGGGTGCGTTGATTTCCAGAATATGTGGAATGCCTAATTTCTTGCACATCCGCAAACCAGAAACGCAAAAAGTTTCCGCGCGTTCATAAATTAAGTCTGGCTTTTCTTTGACAATTCTGGCTTCCAATTCAATTTCAAGTTTTTTGTCAAATTGAATTGACCGCCAATCTTTAAGGGATTGCCAGATGATGCCGGGAATCCATTTTTTTATTTTGGATTTAAAAGCAAGGTCAGAATTTGAATTAGGCAATTCATCTGGCAATTCTCCTCCCGCAATAAAAGTAGAAACAATTGTACCCTCTTTGCGAAATGCCTCTATCATTTCACGCATATGAGTGCCGTAGCCTGCGGGCGCAGATAGATTCAAATGGGGACTAGGTGAAAAATAAAGAATTTTCATCCTTTTAGAATTTCGTCCAATTTCTTTGTTATTTCTGGCAGTGAGAAAGTATTGCGGTCAAAAGATGCATTGGGCTGTATTTTTCCCGAGTCAAAATCCTTCATCAATTCAAGAAAACCGGGCAGCATTTTTTGAGGTTCAAATCCGTATCCGATTCCCTTATTTTTTACAAAGGCTGAGGTCGCTCCACTTTCTCCGCAAACCACAATCATTCTGTTAAAGGCTAAATATTCAAAAAATTTTGTACTCAATGAAAAGTTAAGGCTGCGGTTTAGAAACAATAAACAGTATTGGGATTTCGAAATTTCTTCATGAATTTTTAGGAGCGGAACCTGTCCATGAATTTGAATGGATTGTAGGTTGAATTCTTTTACCTGCTTAATAAATGAATGAGGTAATTGGCCATAAAAATCAAATTGCATTAGCGCTTCGATGTCAGGATAGTTTTTCTTCAAATCATGCAGGGCCTGAAGAAAGGGCAACCATGCATACTCAGTTCCCGGGTACAAGCTACCTGCAAAAATAAATCGAGTTTTTTCTGATTCTTGAGTTTTAGTTTCAAAGTTAAAATCGGCAGGGTCAAAGCCATTGTGTAGGGTGATAATCTGCAAGTTTTCTTTTTCATTTATTTTTCTGAAATATTCGGTCATTTCATCTGCCACGGTAAATACGGTGTCTGCCTGAGAAATTACGAATTTCTCCATTCTTTTTTCCTCTTGTTTCTTTTTTTCAGGCAAAATAGACATTCCATAAAATTCTTGATTGTTTGCCCAAGGGTCTCTGATGTCAACAATGAAGTTAAGGGTTGTTTGAATTTGTTTCAATTGAGCCAAACTATACAGCATATGAAACGGCCCTCCGGAAGCAATGACCGTTTCGATTTCATTTTCTTTAATTATTTTTTCTGTAATTTGTTTTATCTCCTTTTTGTTGAAAAAACTGCGATCAAAATAATTTCCTTTTGTGAAAAGGGAGAGCAAAAAAGTAAGAACCTTAAACCAAATTCGGTCACCCAAATGTTGAGCAGGTTGAATTAAGACCCTTGGATAGCGATCTTTGAAAAAATATCGTTTTAGTTTTAGTCCCTCTATGTCTTTTGTCCATTCCGATGTAGCGCCTTTTGGTGCTTGTGCAGAAAGCACAAAAACATCATATCCGAGGTGACAAAGTGCTTTTGCAAATTTTGCCCATCGCCTCCCGCCAATACCGGGGTAGGGAGGGAAACTAAAAGAAACGATTAAAATTTTTTTATTCAAAAATGGCTTTTATGTTTTAACGCAAGCTAAGGAGGCAATTTCAAAACCAAAAATACTTTCAAGTCATTTCTGAAACTGGTTTAGCTATTTCGATTCTGCAAGTTTAAGGTTAATTTCAGCGGTTAATTTATGTGTGGAATCGCCGGATTTTTTGATTCAAGCTTAACCGCCGACCAGGGTAAAGACTTGATGCATACTATGCTCAAGCTTACCCATCACCGCGGGCCTGATGCTTTTGGCTTTTTTGCCGATGGCCCTCTGGTTTTTGGCCATAATCGATTAAGCATCATAGATTTAACAGATACAGGTGCGCAACCGATGGAGAAGGACGGCTTGGTCATAACCTTTAATGGCGAAGTGTACAATTATTTAGAGATTAAAAAGGAACTAGAAACTTTAGGTCATTTTTTTACAAGCGCTTCTGATACAGAGGTTATCCTTTCTTCTTTTAAACAATGGGGAGGCGACTGTGTAAAGAAATTTATGGGAATGTGGGCCTTAGCCATTTGGGACAAAAAAGCAAAAACGCTTTTTTGCTCAAGAGACCGTTTTGGAATAAAACCTTTTAACTATTGCGTAAAAGGAGATGCGTTTTATTTTGCATCAGAGTATCGGTCATTAAAAATTTCTCCTGCCTTTACTTCTGGGTTAAATTTAGCCCAAGTTAGCCGTGGTTTGCAATTGGGTTTTACTTCTCATAGAAACGAAACCTATTTTGCCTCTATTTCTCAGTTACCCTCAGCACATAATTTGTGGTACTATGATGGTAAAATTAGAATTGAACAATATTGGAAACTTGAAGCCGGAAAAGAAATTCCCCTTTCTGAGGCAGAAAAAATAAATGCTTTTAAAAATGGTTTCGAACAAAGCGTACGATTGCATTCACGAAGTGATGTTGAAGTTGGGGCTTGTCTTAGTGGTGGCCTCGATAGTTCAAGCATAGCTTCTTTGTATTGTTCCCTTTTTCCGAACCAATCCTTTCGAACCTTTACTATTTTTTATACAGGACAAAATGAAGTTGATGAGCGACCTTTTGTAAATCAAATTCTTGACCAAAATAAAAATATTAAACCCTTTTTTAAAGAGCCGACACACGATGAAATTTTGGAGGATTTTGATTCATTTGTGAATTGTCAGGAAATCCCCCCACCCGGTTCTTCTCCTTATTCGCAGTTTTTTGTCATGAAAATGGCAGCTTCAGAAAAGATGAAAGTACTGTTAGATGGACAAGGCTCAGATGAATATTTGGCGGGTTATCATCACACTTTTTTTAGGGTATACGCGGAGTGGATTAAGAAATTTCAATGGCTTAAAGTTTTGCAGGATATCGCAAAACGGAAAAAGGTTTTGGGTTTGTCGGTAAAAGAGTCTTCCCAAATCTTAATGAAAAGCCTGGTAACTTTATTTCGAACAGAATCTCAAATTCTCGAATTAGAGTATAACATGAAATTTCCCCTCCTCATTCCTGAAATTTCTGCAAAAAGGGCGGTTTCTTTGCCAGATTATCAAACAGATAGGGTTAGAGAATTTTCTTCAAACCTTTTGTTTGATACGACTTTGCCTTCGCTCTTGCACTTTGAGGATCGTAATTCAATGTGGTTTTCGATAGAATCCCGCGTTCCATTTTTAGACCATAGATTAGTAGAATTTGCTTATTCCTTGCCGATTGAAGACAAAATTCGTGACACATGGACCAAGCAAATTCTTAGGTCCTCAATGAAAGGCATTTTGCCCGAAGGAATTAGATTGCGAACAGATAAAAAGGGATTCGTAACGCCAGGTGAGAAAAAGTGGTTAGCAGGTTCTTTAAAGCACCTTCTTAATTTTGATCCTTCAAAAATTGATTTTATAGATGGGAAAAGAGCAAAACTTGAATTAGAGAAATATAAAAAGGGAGATGTAAGAAATGCCCAATTGGTTTGGCGATTGGCTGTTTTAAATTATTGGTTGGCTAAAAATTGAATCGGGCCGCCCTTGCAGGAGGCCCGAATTCATCAACCAAAACCCAAACGTAGAAACAATTTTATTTTACAATGTATTCGCTGCCATGATCGTGCAATCCTTTTTTGCTTTCTGTCAATCTTAAAAAGGTCGCACGCATTCCACCGCCCGAATTTTTCAATTCAATTTCAATTTTGTCTGAACTGCTGCTAATCAATTCATATTCTACCTCTTTTTTGTTTATTCGCTCAACCCCTGGGCCGTAAGGGTCTAACCAAAGGCTGAGGTAAGAGTCAGCACCATTCGCACCGTCATAACAAGGGCCGCCATAACTTCCAGGGTTTACCCAAATTTCATAGTTCACATCCCAGTAGTATTCTACATAATTGGGACCGTTATAGAATGCGCCCTCGTAGTACAATTGGTAAGATCCAGGATAAGTGAAATAGTAAGTGTCGAAATAAAAGTGATTAGGAAATGAGGGGTTATTGCCCCAGATGTATAAGGGCTTTGCAACCGAATAATTGAGAGCAAAAAAAGCCTGGCCCGTGACTCCGTTTCTGCCTTGATAGCAAGGAGGTGGGGGTGGTTCGTGATACACGTCTACATGGCACCCAACTAGACTCAGAAATAGTCCGAGTGTGATTAGAAGATGGGTCGAATTTGAGTTGTGCTTTTTCATAATTCTGTACGATTAAATGATCTACGTTTCATTCCTTGCAAAGAAGATTCCCGAAAATGGGTTAGTTCAAAAAAAATGCGATTTATCATTAAAATGGGCAAAAGAATAATGATTTTACTGAATTTTGCTCGTCTTGTTGAGTATTTTTTAGTACGGGGTTGTGTATTTTGAACGATACGGTTACGCATATAATTT
>JAYSVQ010000220.1:0-5565 GCA_043718485.1 Bacteroidota bacterium | reverse complement strand
GCCGGTAGTTTGGGTAGCCCAAGGGAACAAGGTCGCTAAACGATAGGTATGCTGGCGGGTTTGCGGAGGCAGAAAATTAATAAGGAGGTCATTAAAGGTGGCAGCACGGTCGCTACGGTAATCCATATTATCAATTCTTTTCATATTAAAGGTAATGCCTAAACCCTTTGTAGAATAAGCAGCTTGCACCAACAAACCATAACCGGGTTTGTAAATGAGATTGTTGACAGAGCTCGGGTCATTTATTTTGCGGGCGTACTCAGCACCTATCTTCCAACCGCTTCTTTGAAGATGCAGCCTACCACCATAATTTGCCACATTTTCTGGCAAAATATAAATGGGGTCTTCATCGATTTGGTAACGACTTGCAAAACTTCCTCCCATAGAAATTCGTGTTTTCATTGTGTCCATCTTAGGAATGATTTCATTCAATGAAACGCTTGCATCGGCTGCTCTAACCACGCCCTCACTTGTATTTTCCAAATTAGGGTCAAATGCATTTCTCTGTTTTGCAACCATGGCTTTTACTTCCACACCATTCATGGGCCTGTATTTTGCCCTAAATCCATCGAGGGCATTATCGTAGCCGAGGCCCCATTCTTCATAGGAACGCAGCACCATTCCGGCACCGAATTGTTCATAAAATGTGCCCGCTGTAAAAGAGAGTTTCTCATTTTCATACTCAACGAAACGGTTTGCGAGGCCCATACCCTTTCTTCTCAAAAAACCCTGAAGCGGCAGGTAATAAGCTTCCAACCTTCCCCCCATCTTAAAAGGCCCTTTTTGATAGTTGAGATAGAAAAAGCTATTCGACCCAACTTTTGCAGGAAAGGGCGGGGTTCCAATTATACTATCTTGAAAATAGTATTGCACATCGGTTTGAAAATTGCCCGACAAAGCACCCGGGTCTGATTGGGCTATTCCTAAAAAAGGAAATAAAAAAGCCAGAACAAGTAGGCTTGTTCCGGCTTTTGGAATGGAAAAATTCATCATGCGAAAATCTTTTTAATCCTTTATTTCTTTGATTTTTTCGAGAAGCTCTTCCTCGTCACCCGGTGAGTAGCTATTGTGCTGATAAACAATTTCACCCTTACCATTTAAAAGAAAGGTATGTGGAACATTGTTTACCCCCATCGCCCTTTTCAGGTCTCCATTTTCATCTAAAAACACATCATACTCCCAGCCTTTGCCATTTACAAAGGGTTGAACCTTTTGGCTATTTCTCACATCGTCAATGGATACCGCTATCACCTTTACACCTGTTTCGGCCACCCAATCTTTGTACTCATCATGAATGGTCGAAAGTTCCAAAATGCAGGGTTTACACCAGGTTGCCCAAAAACTGATAACAACCGGTTTGCCCTCGTTGGTAAATGTTGAAGAACTAACCTGTTTCCCGGTTAAATCTTTAACAATAACAGAAGGGAGAATTTTACCGTCCTGAGCCTGTAGGCCCAAAGAAATAAATAAGCAGAGGAAAATTAAATTATTCTTTTTCATGGGTATAAAAATACAATGCGGCACGGTACAAATCCCGTGCCGCATTGCAATTTAAATCGCTTAGTGAACGACTACAACCTTACGTGTGTAAGACTTGCTACCAGCATCTACTTTAATAAAGTAAACACCCGGAGCTACGTTTGTTACATCGAAGGAAGTATTGTAAACCCCTGCCGAGAAATTGCCTTCACGTAAAACCGCAATTTCCTGACCTTGAAGATTCATTACTGAAACCCTGGCCTGCGTGTTTTTAGTAAAAGTCATTTCAACCACACCGGTTTGAGCGGTTGGGTTTGGATACACATTTACTGACTCAACCAAATCTTCAACACGATTAACCGGACCGCAAGCAAAAGTATTAGATTCTGTTGCCTTAATCTCTACTGCATTGAGGACGTTGGATTTAAATGCATCATTGGCATCGTAGTGCGCTACGGCTGCTACCAAATGGGTTCTCTCTGCATTCATGCTTCCAGGAATAACATAAGAGAAATTTTTGGTGATACATGTACCCGGAGTAAGTGCGCCGGTAAAATCACCTGCTGCACCAAAAGATCCCCAAGGTAATTCTCTCAAAACGTGGCGATGGATATACCCAACAATGGTGCTTGCACCATAATAAGGCGTAGCAGATGGATTGCTGTAAGCATTGATTTGATCATAACCACTTCCTGTTCCAGTTACTGAATCTTCAACTACATAAAGTACAATACGTAAATCGGTAGGACCGTAATCTGAGAAATCTACTTTAATATTACCTGATACCGTGCGAGTTCCAGCATCGTATTCGCTATTAAAGCCCAATCTACATGGCGTAAAATCATTTGCACGGTCAGTATAAAAAGACTGCCAAGAAGAGCGGTTCGTAGGCACTTTAGCCTGACCGGAAAATAAGGAACGATCAACACTTCCTGAAGGATAACTCGTCACCGCAAAGAAGGAACGAATATTATCGGAAATCTGCATTGCGTCTCCTTGGTGAACAGAAACACCAATTAAATTCGCATTTGCGCTCAATAGCGAATTCATAATGGCAGCACCGTCTGTGCAAAACTGGCACCAAGCGCCTGTAAATTCTTCAATCAATACATTCTTAGGAGAGGTGGTTCCATTTACAAGAAAATAACCGGTACAAGCCTCATCATTACATGACCTTGAATCTGTTCCTGCACCTGCATTGAGATTACTGGTAGTAACACAAACTTCCGCATCTATACCCCCTACTGAAGGGTTGTATAAAGTAGAGTGAGAATAGTTATAGGTTGCACCAGAGGCTATATTCACACCGGTAACGTTCATTACTACAGGTGCGCCGCCGTTAACAGAATAATTTAAATCAAAAGAAGTAATTGCATTTGAACCGTTGTTTTTCAAAACACCAGTAACTGCTCTTCCGGTTCCAATTGGCATAAATTCTTTGTTATTGGCTCCCGGATCGATTACAACCGTTTGCACAGCAACGTCATAAGCAACACCAGACCAGTTAAAAGAATATACTTTATCGTCTGTATTGTATTGGCCAGGAAAAGTACCTGAAGGCGCAAAAGTTGGACTACCTGCAACTTGAACACCGTTTGCACCGGTAGCATCTTGACAACCTACGGTAGCCGTTACGCCAGTGGTTGTAGTTTGATACCAATCGTGAACCACATCAAAATCACCGCACTCATAAATACGAATCGTAAACCAAGCATAATTGGCTACAACTGAATTGTGAGATACAGATACCCACTGTATAACGTGAACACGCTGAGGTGCTGTTCCGTAAGTCCAAGCGTGAACCCCGTCAGGGCTGCCTGTTCCTGAAACCAAACCCCAATCATCCCACAATGCAAAAATTGCTTTCTTTGGTGCAGTAGCACTTGGAATGGCAATGTTTGTTGGAACTGAAGTTGGATCTGCAGTATCAAAAGTTAAGTAACCATTGTCACTCACTTTGTATTGGGTAACCGCTGCACCGTAAAAATTGAAAGCAAAAGGTAAAGTTTGAACCGCAGAATAGGTTTCATTCTGTGGCAAAGCAAAAAATTCTGTCGTGGTAAGTGAAGCAAACGCATAAGGATCTGAAGTACCCGTTGTAGGATTTGCAATCGAGTAATTCTGGGCTTGAACACTTGCGACACTTGCAAGAGCAAAACAAAACAGTAATAATTTTTTCATAGGGAAACTGATGTAGATAAATTTTCGTTTAAAAATTGGAATTGAAATAGGAGAATTTCTATCGAAATACCAAACAAGAATTACCAAAATAATGTCGATTCCTTCTGCAAAGGGTAATAATTCAGCATTTGAAAAAACGAAAGGGTTTAGGCCAAATTTTATGTTTTCTAAGCATTGGCAAACTATTATAAGGATTTAAAATAAAACAGGCTATAAAAATTTCATTTTAATATAAAACCTTAGAAATTCCAGATAAGGGCCTTACCGAAACCCCTGAATAATAATGCTGAATGATTTGAAGGTAATCCATACCCGATTGCGATAAAAAATAGGCTCCGTCCTGGCAAAGGCCCACCCCATGGCCAAAACCTTGCCCTTCAAAATAAATGAGGCCCCGGTTTTCGATTAGGTGCATTTTCGAACTTTTAAGTTTAAAAATTCTGCGAAGCTCCTCCCCAGAAATGGAGAGTGCAGGACTATTGTTCAAGATCAATTTTTTAACTCTTCCGCTGGCATCAGGCTGCACTTCAAATTTCCAAACCTCTTTGTGGTAATATTCGCTGAGGCTTCTTAAAAAATCCATACGGTTCAGCATAAAATGCCAATCATGATTTACAAATCCTTCGCAGAAATTATCATCCGAAACCGATCTTAAATAATCAATTTCCTTTATCCATACTTCCTCTGAATTTGCGGTTGTCCCTCCACAATTGGCAGAGAAAACAGCATCCACCAAAATAGAATCTTCATATACAATTACCAATCCTTTTGTAGATTCTAAGGCTGATTGAATTAAAGGAATTGTATTGCCTTTCCCCTTGTAAACCTGACAATGCGTCTGGTCACATAAATCAAATTGCTCATTTTTGTGTTTTTGGGCGTTGGCCAATACATAGGTTCTTGCACTTATCGCTTGTACTTTTAAAAACTCGAGCGATTGGTGGTGACCTGCCTCTGCCTGCACAACACCTGCAACATAGGGTTCCAATTGGGTGGTATTTATTAGAAACAAATTCTTTCCGCGCAGGCCTACTCTCAACTCATCTTTGTACACCCTTGCCTTTTCCCTGCTTGCGTTTGGAATCAATTCAAAAGCAGGGTCCTCGTCATTACAAAAAAAATGAAAGTGAGCCCCTTTGAATTGCGCCTTGTTTTGGTTTTCCAATACTACCTTTCCCTCACTTGGAAAAATTTTAATTTGTTCGTGAAACCCTAATCTGGTTACCTCAATGGGAAATGAATCTCCACTGTAAATGATGACCTCCTCGCCCAGCGATTGATAAATTAGGGATTCAGAAAGACCGCTTAGATGAAGGCCAATCGAAACATATTGGGCACTTATCAAACGACAGCCCGAGAAAAATAACAGAAAAGAAATGCAGGAAAAAACTACCCGTTTAACCTGAAAACTAAATGCATGAATTGGCTTAGCCACAAGGTAAAATTATTGCCAAATCGAACGGAAAGAGAATCTGTTTATTCCCAAAAAACAAGGATTGCCCTTAAATGAATGCAGTATTTAGCAAATTCTATTTAGAATTCCTTCTGCTGTTCTTTTTGAGGCCCCAGGGCCACCTAATTTTTCAAATAACGTTGAATACTCGGCTTGAATTCGAATGCGCTCTGGTTCACTTTCAGAAATCAATTTAAGGGAGTAGACCAAATTGTCGACTTTCAGCTCTTGTTGAATCCATTCACGTACCACTTCTTTTCCTGCAATCAGATTCACTAATGAAATAAAAGGTACTTTAACGATTTTTCGGGCAAGCCAAACCGAAAGTGGATTTCCAGCATAACAAACTACCTGAGGCACCCTAAATAAGGCCGTCTCAAGTGTTGCGGTTCCGGAAGTTACCATGGCAAGTGAAGAAATATTCAACAATTCATAGGTTTGATTTCTAATTA
>JAYSVQ010000219.1:0-1948 GCA_043718485.1 Bacteroidota bacterium | reverse complement strand
CCTTCGTAGATACGCCCGAAGTTGAAGATGTAGTTAATTATATTTCTAAACAACGCGGTTATTTTGAGGCCTACATGCTTCCTGAGGTGCATTTAGACGAAGGAGGCGATAAAGACGATGACGGGCTTGATGACGGTGACAGAGATGTAATGTTTAAAGAAGCTGCACGCATGGTAGTAAGGCACCAACAAGGCTCTACTTCTTTGATACAGAGAAGATTAAAACTTGGCTACAACCGAGCAGGCCGGATCGTTGACCAATTAGAAAAGGTTGGCATTGTAGGGCCTTTTTCAGGCTCAAAAGCAAGGGATGTCCTTTTTAAAGATGAAATAAGTTTGGAACAGTTTTTGAACTCTTTGGACTAATTCGAGTATTTTTGACGTTCAAACTTTTCTTTTTATGAAGGTCCTCTCTTTTCTCTTTTTTTTTCTTGGATTCCTTTCGCCCTTGGCACCCGCCATTGCGCAGAATAATGCCAAGGCAGATAAAATATTGAAAGATTCAAAAGCACAGTTTAATGCGCTTTCTGATTTCTCTGCAAGTTTTACCTACAGCCTAAAAAATCCGAATCTTCAAAAGGCCATTATTAAAAAAGGGAAATTGAAGATTAAGAAAGCGAAGTATAAAATACTTTTTACCGATGAAGAGTTTTATTGCGACGGAAAAAAAGTTTGGGTTTTTCTTAAACCGGAAAATGAAGTAAATATTTCCACCTTTGACCCAGACGAAAGCATAAGCGTTGATCGGGTGTATAGTATATATGAAAAAAGTGGAAAGACCCGCCTCGACAGTGAGGAAGGCAATTCATATAAAATTACCATTTTTGTTGCCGACGATAATTCCGACATTTGGAAAGCTGAAGTCTGGATAGGAAAAAATAACAAGATGTTGGTGAAAGGGGTGCTTCATTCCAAAAATGGCTCCCAATACCAATATGATTTGCAAGACATCAATACCAACCAGGGAATCAGCGATGCAGAATTTGTTTTTGATAAAACCAAGCACCCCGGCGTGTACGAGAACCATCTTGACGATTAATGAATCCTGATCAGTTGAGAGCGGCAATAAGGAATAAAAAATCCTTATTATGTATCGGACTTGACCCTGATGTTTCCAAAATTCCGCCTCATCTTTTAAAAGAGAAAGATCCTGTTCTCGCATTCAATACAGCTATAATTGAGGCTACTTCTGATTTAGCCATCGCTTATAAGCCCAACCTCGCTTTTTATGAAGCATTAGGCGCTTCGGGTTGGCAAACACTGGCTGAAACCAATAAACGCATTCCCAAAAATTGTTTTACCATTGCTGACGCCAAACGAGGGGATATTGGCAATACATCTGAAATGTATGCTAAGGCATTTTTTGAAACCCTGGGATTTGATGCAATTACAGTTGCACCTTATATGGGTGTAGATTCCGTAAGTCCATTTTTGGGATTTAAAGACAAGTGGGTTTTTCTGTTGGCACTTACGAGTAATCCCGGCGCAGAAGATTTTCAATATACAGAGGGAGAAAATCCATTATATGCCAAAGTGGTACGCACCGCTTGCAAATGGGCTGAAAACAGACCCGGACATATTGGATTTGTTGTAGGTGCAACACGGGCAGCCAGAATGAAAGAAATCAGGGAAATTGCCGGAGATAAATTTTTTCTGGTTCCCGGCGTAGGCGCACAAGGGGGAAGCCTTGCCGATAGTATTGAGGCCGGAGGTTTGGACATGTTGGTAAACTCAAGTCGAGAAATATTGTATGCAAGTTCAGGCATCGATTTCGCCGAAGCAGCTAGCGCGCGTGCGCAACAACTGCAAAAAGAAATGGCGGCCTTTTTAGCCTAGACAGAATCCTTTTTTCACAGCTGTCCAAAACAATGAGAATCCCATGAAACTTGCCTCAGTTTAGTTAAGGGAAGGCACATTTTTACAAAAGAACATTTTGGATCCTCCCTCTT
>JAYSVQ010000218.1:0-18875 GCA_043718485.1 Bacteroidota bacterium | reverse complement strand
TCTGTCACTTCAATTTCGTGGCCCATTTCCTTCACACGTTTTGATAATTTACCAAGGGTAATATCGATAATGGAAAGGATGTGGCTTTTCTCTAATGGATTAAAGAACACAACATCGTCGATTCGATTCAAAAATTCCGGACGAAAAACACGTTTCAATGCGCCTTCAATTACGCCACGAATATTGTCGATTGAGCGTGAAGATTTTGTTTGTGTGGTAAAGCCCACACCTGCGCCAAAATCTTTTACTTCTCTGGCACCCGCATTAGATGTCATAATAACGATGGTATTCTTAAAATCGATTCTACGTCCTAAGCCGTCTGTAAGAATACCGTCATCTAATACCTGGAGTAATATATTAAACACATCAGGATGCGCTTTTTCAATTTCGTCGAGAAGAATGACTGCGTAAGGCTTGCGGCGAACTTTCTCAGTTAATTGCCCGCCTTCTTCATAGCCAACGTATCCCGGAGGGGCTCCAACAAGTCTGGAAACGGTAAATTTTTCCATATACTCGCTCATGTCGATTCTGATGAGCGCCTCGTCTGAATCGAACAGATAATTTGCAAGAGCTTTTGCCAATTCGGTTTTTCCTACCCCAGTTTGGCCGAGAAAAAGAAAAGTTCCGATTGGTTTATTCGGGTCTTTCAAGCCTAATCTAGAGCGCTTGATAGATTTGGTTAGGCGGGTAATCGCATCGTCTTGCCCAATGATTCTCTTTTTCAACTCTGCCTCCATGTGCACGAGTTTCTCTGCATCGCCAGCGGCTACTTTGGTAACCGGAATTCCGGTCATCATAGAAACGACTGCGGCTACGTCTTCGTCAGATACGGTGTATCGTTTGGTTTTGGCCTCCTCTTCCCACAACACTTTCGCCATTTCTAACTCTTCCTGAATTTTCTTTTCCTGATCACGAAGTTTGGCTGCCTCCTCATATTTCTGAGACTTCACCACTTTGTTTTTCGTTTCTTTTATGGCTTCGATTTTACCTTCCAATTCCAAAATCGTTTTCGGAACCTGAATATTGTTGAGGTGCACGCGTGAGCCTGCTTCGTCTAATACGTCGATGGCTTTATCGGGGAAAAAGCGATCTGTAATATAACGGTCACTTAACTTCACACAACCGGCGAGGGCCTCAGGAGTATAATTCACATTGTGGTGATCTTCATACTTTTCTTTTATGTTGTTCAGAATTTGTAAAGTTTCATCGGGGGTGGTTGGGTCAACCATTACCTTTTGAAACCTGCGCTCAAGTGCGCCGTCTTTTTCGATATATTGACGATACTCATCGAGGGTAGTTGCACCTACGCACTGAATTTCGCCACGTGATAAGGCAGGTTTAAAAATATTGGAGGCATCTAAAGAACCTGATGCGCCACCTGCGCCAACTATGGTATGTAACTCATCAATAAATAAAATAATGTCTGGAGATTTTTCAAGCTCGGCGAGCACAGCTTTCATTCGCTCTTCAAATTGGCCCCGATATTTTGTACCTGCCACCAAAGATGCGATGTCGAGGGTAACGATACGTTTGTTAAAAAGCACACGGCTAATTTTTCTTTGTACGATTCGCATTGCCAATCCTTCTGCAATTGCCGTTTTACCCACACCCGGCTCACCAATCAAGACGGGATTATTTTTTTTGCGGCGCGATAATATTTGCGCCACTCTTTCAATTTCTTTTTCACGGCCTACAATGGGGTCGAGTCTTCCCTCTTCAGCAGCATGGGTTAAATCTCTGCCAAAAGAATCAAGCACCGGGGTTTTGGATTTGTTGGCTTTGCGTTGGCTGCGCTCTCCACCTGAACCTCCACCAAATTCAGATGGATCTGATGCTTCGCCGGGCAAACTCATACGAGTTTGCAGACCGGTACCTTCTCCTTTTTGGTCCAAATCACTTCTGAACACATCATAGGTTACGCCAAATTTCATAAGAATTTGAGCTGCGATATTTCCATCTTCTCTCAAAATAGAAAGAAGCAAATGTTCGGTCCCGATGGTGCTGCTTTTGTCGAGTTTCGCCTCGAGATAAGTAATTTTCAATACCTTCTCAGCCTGACGGGTGAGAGGTAAATTATTCATATTCACAACCGAGATTGTTCCTTTAATAGAGTTCTCAATTGTCTTTCGAAGTTTTTGCAAATCAATGCCAAGATTAATCAAGACTTTAACTGCCTTTCCCTCGCCTTCACGTATGAGTCCAAGCAACAAGTGTTCAGGGCCAATATAATCATGCCCCAATCTTAGGGCTTCCTCGCGGCTGTAAGAGATTACATCTTTTACCCGATCTGAAAAGTTTGATTCCATATTAATTTTCTTTTCTATTCAACGGTTTTCGAATTGTATTGTTTCCCTATTGGGGTTCAATTTGCGATGAAAAAATAGATGACGGTGGCTACAACCATCAGATTTACAAGGGCTAAGGGCAAAAATGCCTTCCATCCCAAACCCATCAGTTGATTGTATTTAAATCTTGGCAACGTCCAGCGCACCCAAACAAAAACGGTAACCCAGAAAAATACTTTAAGCATAAACCAAGAAACGCCCCAGGCTATTCCGCCTAATCCATCAAACCATGCCTGACTTCTTGCCCACTCTTCTCCAATTCCCAAATACCCACCAAAGAAAAATGTGGTAATAATCATTGAGGCAACAATTACGTTTACATATTCTGCTAAAAAGAATAATGCAAATTTCATTGAACTGTATTCGGTGTGAAAGCCACCCACTAATTCTTGTTCGGCTTCAACTAAATCAAAAGGAGTACGGTTGCATTCAGCAAAGGCGCAAGTAATAAAAATAATCGCGCCAAGCGGATTAAGAAAAACAAACCATGTGCTTTGCAATTGGGCTTCAACAATATTGACAAGGCTTAGGATTCCGGCGTTGCCTTCTACTGCAAAATAGTTTGCAAGGAGAATTACACTCACAGAAGCTAAGCCCATCGACAACTCATAACTAATCATTTGTGCTGAGGCGCGCAGGCCACCCAGCAAAGCATATTTTGAATTTGAAGCCCAGCCGGAAAGGGTGATTCCGTACACGCCAATTGAGGTAGCAGCCAAACCGAACAAAATACCAATGTTTACATCTGCGATTACAATTCCTTTTGCAAAAGGCACCAAAGCGAATGCAGAAAAGGCAATCGTTACTGAAATTATCGGACCCAGAAAGTGAATGGTTTTATCTCCTTTTGCAGGAACAATATCCTCTTTTAATAAAAGTTTAATCACGTCGGCAAGGGGTTGTAAAAGCCCCCAAGGACCCACCCGGTTTGGGCCCACTCTTTGTTGAATAAAAGCACAAAGCCTTCTCTCCCAATAAACGGCATAGGCTGCGGCGGTTAGCACCGCAAAAAGGGCAACCCCGAGAGTAATCAGCGATTGGGTAAGTCCATCCATCTTGCAAAGTTAAGATAACCTTTGCTCAGGCAAAAAAAGGTTTTTTTTCGATAATCAACTGAAAATCAAATTACTGACCTTGTTTTCGCCTTGCACCTATCTGCCTGTAAGATAGAAAGCGGCAGTGGTAATAAAATCCCTTAAAAATGGTATTGCAATTATGAGTTTTGACTGTGTGCGGGCTTTTAAACCAAACTTGTAAGAATAAATCGGATTAATAAACCAAAACCGTGTTTTATAAATCTTCATTCCGTTATTCTTTACAATTCTTTCAAACCTTGCGGTAGAAATTCCTGTATCCCAAATACCGGCCATTTCCTCTAAACCTTCTCCTTTTACTCCGCCCAATTTCAAAAGCCCGAGCCATCCAGATTTTGGCAATAAATGATACCAAGGAAGTTTGCTGAGAACTTTATTCGGCACCACTTGTTGGTGCCCGCCAAAAGGCATATACCAGGGAGGAAAGCCAAAGTAGATGAGACCCTTTGGATTTAAAAATTCTTTGAGGTGGGCCATCAATTTTTCCTGGTCAGGAATATGCTCAATTACATCTTTAAGCACAATCAAATCGAATGTTCCCTTATGTGAGGTAAAGTCAACATCATAAATATTTTGAACTAAAAGGGTCATTCTGCCACTTGCAATTTCTATGGGCATGAATTCTTTTGCAAGGTCGATTCGATTTCCGTGCAATTCAATTCCCATACAATCGCAGCCTCTTTCAAAAAATGCCTTCAGCACACCTGCCTCGCCACATCCTACTTCTAAAACTTTGGTTCCAGGCCCAATTTTCATTCCGGTTTCAATAAAAGGAATGACATACTCCTTCGCATTAAGAAATTGCATTTCAAAATAGCGCTTAGGGTCTGAATGAAATTCGTATGACATTCCTTAAATCGCTTCGAGCCGAGTTAGAATTTTAAGCTTGAAATATTGGGATTGAGAGGGAAGAAACATTTCTTTTTCAACAAATTCGAATTTGAAAGACTTTCCAATCAAATCAACATCCTTACCTTCGAGCAGGTTTGAGCCGGGAAAAAATTCGAACCAAAAATATTCAGCAGTTTTTCCAGCCTCATTCTTAATCATTACCGAAACAAATTGTTGACGACGAATTTCGGTACATTGCCCACTTTCAGAATTAGAAAAAAGCTGACCCTCCCCCTCTAATTCGTCCATTACTTTATCTCTAAGTTCACTATTGGGTTTGCTCATTTCTTGTTGCACATAATTCAGAAAGAGGGGGCAATTGAAGGCCATATTCGCGCCCAGTCTTTCGCCTAATTTTTCGAATCCTCCTTCTTCATCAATATCCACTCCGATTTCTTTTTTTATTTCTTTTTTCCGGTCGGTCGTTGTCTCTAAAATGCAAAAGCCTAATTGCATGGTAAATTCTTCGCTTTCCTTAGTATCCAGTTTCTTTTTCTCGAGACAATCACACGCTTCTTTCGACATTTTATCGAGCAGGGCTTGTGCCCTAATGCTTGCGAAAAAACCCAAAAGGGCAATGAGAATAGGGATTGTTTTTATCATTGGGAATTGGATATTCATAAAACAAAACTAAGGCAAACGTATCATCTTGCCTATTTTGCTCTAAATTTTTTGTATAAATCGCGCTGGCGGTTTCCTAAATCAATTTCACGACCCTCGATAAATGCCTGACAAATAATGCTCGATTTCATATCGAGCAAATCACCTTCGACCACCAAAAAACTTGCTGACTTTCCGACTGCTAAACTTCCAACCCATTCGTCGATTCCCAATATTTTTGCAGGAGAATAGGTGATTGCAGTTAAGGCCTCTTCCTTTGAAAGGCCATATCCACTTGCAGTGCCTGCCTGAAAGGCTAAGTTTCTTTGGTCCCAAAAATCTCCTCCACTTATCGCAAAAGTGATTCCGGCTTTTTGCAAAATTGCAGGCAACTTATAAGGCAAATCAATCGGGTCATCTTCATAATTAGGTAGCGAATGCGTTTCATCCAGAATCACAGCAACGTTTTCGCTTTTCAGCAAATCAGTTACCAACCAAGCATCTGAAGCACCAACCAATACGATATTTATATTGAATTTTCTTTTAAATGAAAGCACCGATTGAATTTGGCGCGCAGATTCTGCATGAACAAGCAAAGGCAATTTTCTTTCAAAAACGGGAATCATCGCCTCAAATCTAAGGTCCACATTTGCTCCAGGGCTTGTTTTTTTAGCTAAGCGGTAATTATTCGAATCGTGAAAGAAATTTTCAATCTCCTGAATAGACTCGTTAATTTTTTTTTCTTGCTCGCTAACATTTGGCTTGATCGATCTGGAATTAATTTTCATATCCGGCCAATTGAGATGCATAGCTGCAGCAGGCTTTAGCGCTGCGTCTTCCCAATTCCATGCATCTAATTGAACAATTGCAGATGTGCCTGAAATAAATCCACCCCTCGGTGTAACTTCAGCAAATAAAATTCCATTTGCACGCAAGGTTGGCGTTACTCTTGAATCTGTATTGTAAGCAATAAGTGCCCTCGCATTAGGATTAAATGTGCCTGATTCTGCAGCGTCGCGCGTGGCCCGGACCGCCTCAATTTCATTTAATCCTATTGTTGAATTCAATGCAATGAGACCCGGATAAATATGTTTTCCATTCAAATCTATGATTCGGGTACCTGCCGGTTTTTGCGTCACCTCGCCCATAGAAATTATTTTTCCTTCCGAAAAAAGTAAAGAAGCTTTTTCAATTACCGTTCCTTCACCCGTGTGAATGATAACGTTTTGCAATAATACAGAGGTTGTTTGCTTAGCTGCCGGGGTTGGCACCGACTGGGCAAACAAGTTTCGATTTTCAAAAAAACCCATTCCGATAAGTACAAAAATTATTAATTTATTCATGTTGATCGTCTTCTAAGGTTTCACAGTGATACAATTTTTTTTCTTGAGAAGGGACCGGACCTTTATCCGGCTCTTGGGAATTAACCATAAGTTGAATCAACTTTGCTTTTTCAGTCAATAGCATTTCCTGCATTTTTGAATCTGCCTCGCGGTCAAAAAATCTTTTTCCATCTACCCAAGTAATCATCGCTTTGGAATCAACAGATAATGGATTGCCTGACCAGAGCACGAGGTCTGCGTCCATACCCACTTTTAAGCTCCCCACCCGATGATCAATATGCAAAGCTTTTGCAGGATTTAAGGTAACCATTTTCAAGGCTTCAATTTCTGTCATCCCTCCATATTTAATTGCTTTTGCAGCTTCCTGATTGAGTCTTCTTCCCATTTCTGCATCATCGCTGTTAATGCAAACCGGCACCCCCTTTTCGGTGAGTAAACTCGCATTGTGCGGAATTGCATCAATGACTTCATATTTATAGGCCCACCAATCGCTAAAAGTTGATGCGAATGCATTGTGCAATTTCAATTGTTGAGCAACTTTATATCCCTCTAAAATATGGGTAAAGGTATTAACTCTAAATCCGAAGCTTTCAGCCAATCGCATGAGCATTACTATCTCACTTTGCACATAACTGTGGCAAGTAATAAACCGCTTTTTATCCAAAATTTCGAGCAGCGCTTCATTTCTCAAATCTTTGGGAATGCTTTCTCCCCGATTGATTGCAGCACGGTAATCCAAGGCATTTTGAAAGGCATCTCGCATGATTTGCTCAACCCCCATTCTGGTTTGTGGGTAACGCTCAGAAAACACATCTCCCCAATTGGATTGTTTTACATTTTCCCCCAAGGCAAATTTTATAAAAGGGTCTGCCTGTTCAAATTTCATTTGAGCTGCATTCATGCCCCACCGCAATTTTATGAGCGCAGTTTGGCCGCCTATGGGATTTGCAGAACCGTGCAACAGATGAGAAGTGGTGACGCCCCCTGAAAGTTGCCGATAAATATTAATGTCTTCAGGGTCGATTACATCTCCAATTCTAACTTCAGAGGTAATGGAATGAGAACCCTCATTTACGCCTTTTGAAATGGCTATGTGGCTATGTTCGTCAATCAAACCCGGACTCAAATGCCACCCTTTTGCCTCAACAATTTTGGTTCCTTCGCTTGCCTTCAATTTCGAACCTATTTCTTTTATTTTTCCACCGGAAATAAGGATGTCTGTTTCTTCCAAATTTCCCTTTTCGGAATTGGTCCATAGCGTTGCCCCTTTTATGAGTACATTTTCAGGTACAGGCAATTTTTCATTTCCATAAGCCGCATTGGGAAAGGTAATGGGGGGTATCCAAGCCGGTTTTTGAACGGTGGTATTGCTATCCTTTTTTTCTATAAAATCTCGAGTTTTCACCCAGGTTTGGCTTTGTCTTTTTCCATCTGGATTTTGGATGTAACCTATTATTAATGAGTCACTTGAAACACCTGAAAATCGCCAGGTCAGGGTCGATTCCTTATCTTTTTTCTTCCAATCAAAAATAATCCCTTCAGGACCATAACTCAGGCTTGCCTTCAACTTTTGTGTGTCGGGCAACATTTGAATTTCGGCTTCTGGTTTCGCCCATTTTCCCTTTATGGAAAGGCGCATCTCATTTTCAAGTATTGAAGATTTCCATTCTCCTCGAAGGTCCTTTTCCGGTAAAATTTGATGGATGTATTTTTTTCCCTCGACCCAAGTTTCGAGGATCAAATTTTCAGGCGAAAAAATACTGTCTGAACAAATTAAAAAATTAGCGCGCTTCCCTTTTTCTAAACTTCCGAGCAGGTGTTCTTGTCCCAAATGTTTGGCAGGGCAAATGGTCAATGCAGCAAGTGCTGCAGAATCTGAAAGGCCGTAGGCTTTTGCTTTACGAATTGCAGAAAAGAGGTCTTCTGGTTTTTCAAGACCTTGCAAAGTAAAGGCAAATTCAATTTTGTTTTTCTCTAAAAATGCTGGATTACCGGGTGCCTGAATCCATCCTTTCAAATAATCCATTGAAACTTCTCGACTTTCGGCGGGTCCTTTGATGGCCACTGCTTTTGGAAAATTGAGCTGGCTGATGATTTTAGGTTGGGTCGAAATAAAATCTGGCGATTCATATTCATCTCCAACTGATTTATAAATAAAAGAAATTCCAAACTCTTGTGCCAGCGTTTGTGCACGGGAAAGTTCAAGTTTATCTTTTACTTCAAAAAAGATCGGTCGTTTTTCTTTTAGAGAATTTGCCAGCGCCTCTAAGGAAAGATTCGTTTCAACTTTTTCTGACCGAATGCCTGATTGAAAAGCCTGATTTGCGGTTGCATACCAATTTGCATCTAAAATTGTTTGACGGATAAGTGCAATTGAACCCATTTGAGAGGAGGGATATGCTTGTTGAGAATTACCCTTTTCAAATGACCACACCTGAGAAATGTGAGGTGAAAAAACCCGACTTTTGTCACATACAATAAGCATAGAATTGCCTCGCATTATCCCCTCGTTTGGAACTAAGTGCAAAACGGCAAATCCCACTTTTCGCATTGCTTCACATTTATCATCGATAGGTTTGAAAAACGATGAAACATTATTCTCTGGTTTTATGGCTTGATTCCAACTCCATGCACCTAATTTGTTGCTTGTATACTGAGGCATTTGTCGGCCATCTGATTTTTTTTCGGAACCTTGAATCGGGTTTTCAAAAACATACCACGGTTCAATGAAAGCCGGATATATTCTTGCCCCTTTCATATCTCTGTTAATTGCACCTGAGGGAATCGGCAAATTTTTTCCTGCTGCTTCAATTTGCCCATTTTTTATTATAAGCGTTCCATTTGAAATTTCCTGGCCCGGATAAGAGATGAGCGTACAATTGGTAAATGCATAATAGGCCACAACATTTTCGTGAAGGCCTAAAACGGGCCCTGTTGATTGCGACTTAGCCCTGCCAAAGGCAAAAATGCACAAAATGAGTACGAGTTTGATTTTCATGAATGAATGTCGCTGGGGGAATGAGAACAAATTTATATTAGGATTCCATTTTGTGGATATAGAATGCGATAAAGATTCAATTTTTATCCTGTAGAATCGTTAAATTTGTTGAACTCGTGTGCCGAATGGCTGTTACCTCAGCAAGATTCAGTAATAATTGGAGGGGAATCATAACGATTCTTCTTTTTTTTCTTTTGCCCTTTTATTGGGCAGGGGCGCAAAATGTGACGACAGGAAAGGGCCAACTCGTTGATTCTAAATTAGATTGGAAGGGAATAGAAATTGATAACGAGCTTATCACCTTAAGTTATGAATTGCCTTATAATGGGGTGGTTGAATTGCGCCTTTTTGACAAAAAAGGGGTAAAAATATGGCAACATTATTTTATCAATGAGTTTGGAGAAAACAAGATTGTGATGAAAAGAGCCAGATTTAGGGCAGGAGAAACCTATTTGTGTGTTTTGAACTATAAAACAGATGAGGTGAAAAAGGAATTGGAAATTCCTCAACCGGGCTTAAACATCCATAAAATGCCTTGATGGCCATTCTTGCAATTTTTCTTCCTTTTTAAGGTATTTTTGCCCCTAATCAATAAAAAATGATCCAATCGATGACCGGCTATGGTGCGCACAGCACTGCTTCAGATAATTATTCGGTAAACGTTGAGGTGAAATCCCTTAATGGAAAATTTCTTGAACTGAATTTAAAAGTTCCTCGAAATTATATGCAGAATGAAATGAACCTTCGAAATTTTCTATCGGGTGCATTGAAAAGGGGCAAGGTTAATGGTGTCGTTACCGTTGATGTTTTAAATCCTGCAAAAAATCCTTTAAGTATTAATAAATCAATTTTAAGGGCGTATGTTGAAGAACTAAAGGAGCTCAATAAAGAATTAAATATTGACCCGGAACTATCGATGGAATATTTGCTCTCTTTGCCCAATGTTATTTCTTCTGACGGGGATGTTGACCCGGAAGAATGGAGCATGATTGAGCTTTGTTTTCACCATGCAGTACGGGATTTAGTCGAGAGCCGTAAAGAAGAAGGCAAAGCGCTGGAGCGAGACATGCGTCTTAGGTGTGACATCATTTTAGCCTCTTTAACCGACATAGAAAAAATGTTGCCGGGAAGAATTGCAGCCGTTCGCAACCGTTTATTGCAATCGATCAATGAAATAAAAGACAGTTTTAACGTAGATGAAAATCGCTTTGAACAAGAATTAATTTATTATATCGAAAAATATGACTTTAACGAAGAAAATGTTCGGCTAAGAAAGCATACCGAATTTTTTCTTCAAACCTTGGAAGAAGATGAAAGCAACGGCAAAAAACTGTCCTTTATTTCACAGGAAATGGGCAGAGAAATCAATACCGTTGGCTCAAAAGCAAATGACGCCGAAATTCAGGTTTTGGTCGTGAGGATGAAGGAAGAATTAGAAAAAATTAAAGAACAGGTTCAAAACATTTTATAGAATTGCACCTCCAGAAAGCAAAAGCGCGCGTCATTGTTTTTTGCGCCCCGAGTGGCTCAGGGAAAACGACGGTCGTGCATAGGGTGCTTAAGGAATTTCCCAATTTTTCGTTTTCAATTTCTGCTACTACAAGAGAAAAACGAAAAAATGAAACCCATGGCAAAGACTATTATTTTTTCGATGCCCACACCTTTAAAGAAAAAATTAAAAAAGGCGAATTCCTGGAATGGGAAGAAGTTTACTCGGAACGTTTTTACGGCACATTAAAATCAGAAATTGAGGGCTTGTTAAATGCCGGCAAAAATGTGGTTTTTGATGTTGACGTTAAAGGCGGACAAAGCATAAAAAAACATTTTGGAGACAACTGCATAGCTTTTTTTATTAAGCCCCCTTCGCTTGCTGAATTACGGAGAAGATTAGTCGCCAGAGGCACAGACAGTGCCGAAGAAATTGAGCGCAGGCTAAAAAAAGCTTCAGGCGAGTTGTTATACGGCAACCAATTTGACATTACCGTTGTAAATCACGACCTTGAAAAAGCCGTAAACAGAGTATTCAAAATCATTCGCGCCCGATGCGCTAAATAAGCCGGCAATGAAAATCGGATTATTTTTTGGCTCTTTTAATCCTATTCACGTAGGTCACTTAATTATTGCGGAAACGGCTATAAACGAAACTAGCCTAAATGAAGTTTGGATAATGGTTTCACCGCAAAATCCATTTAAAATGAAAGTAAATTTGGCAAGTGAATATGACCGGCTTCGCATGGTTGAAATTGCCATTGGGAATCATCCCAAAATAAGGGCCTCCAATTTTGAATTTTTTTTACCTAAGCCCTCCTATACAATTGATACGCTGGTTGCCCTTACCGAAAAATACCCTAGTCATCAGTTTTCTTTGATCATGGGTGAAGATAATTTGCTTCACCTTCATAAATGGAAAAACTATGAGGCCCTTTTAAAATATTATCCGATTCTCGTTTACCCCCGCTTGGGTGCAGAAACAAAGGATTTACCTGAATATAAAAACGTAAAACGCTTTCCTTTGACTTATCTCGATATTTCCTCAACGCACATTCGCGAACAAATCGCCAACAAAAAAGAGGCGCGTTTTGCGCTCGGTGAAGGGGTTTTTGAATACATTCAAAAACAACATCTTTATGAAACTTAAAAAACATCTTCCCAATTTGTTGACCTTGGGAAATCTATTTTTTGGTTCTCTGGCGATTGTGGCAGTGTTGCAAGGCCGGGGAACCGGCCTTTTGGTGGTTTGTTTTTTGGGCGCCCTTTTATGTGATTTTTTAGATGGTTTACTCGCACGTGCACTTGGTGTTTCCTCTGCCATTGGAAAAGACCTGGATTCCCTTTCAGACATGGTCAGTTTTGGCTTGCTTCCCGGAATTTTAGTTTTTCAAATGATATCATTGCAGTTTCCTGAATCCTGGTCATTTGAAAACAACATCGACAAGCTCGCCGGATTCAACCTTATGTTGCCTGAACCCCTAGCCTTTACCGGTTTTTTGATTCCATTACTGTCGGCTTTACGCTTGGCAAAATTTAACCATGACACAAGACAAAGCCTAGGATTTATCGGCCTGCCAACACCCGCAAATGCGCTTTTTTTCTTTTCCCTTTATCTTATTTTTCAAGAATCATTCGCAAATCAGAGTGCCTGTTTTTTGAACGCCGCTCAACGGGGAATTCACCTGAGCGAACCGGTTTGTGCCCTTTTACATCCCTATGTATTAGCAGGATTGTCGCTATTGTTTTCGCTTTTATTGGTTTCAGAAATTCCTTTGTTGTCATTTAAATTCAAAAATTTTTCTTGGAAGGAAAACAAAGGAAAATATCTTCTCATTCTCCTTTCTACTCCTCCATTCGTGTTTTTTACTTACCGCAGCATTCCTTTTCTCATTCTGCTGTATTTTATCATTTCATTCTTTTTTGCTGAAAAATCATCTGAAAAGGCATGATTTTACCATAAAATCCAGCTGCAGGCTTAGGCCTCAATGGCAAATACCTAAACCCCTTTTCAAATCCCTTCTTACCTTTGACCTAGAAAACCACAACATGAAATACATCGCAAATATTAGCATTATGCCACGGGAAGAGTTACTCGATCCTCAAGGCAAGGCTACCCAACAAGGGTTGAAAAGCATGGGCTATGCCGGGATTCATCGTTTAAGAATTGGTAAGCGCATTCAAATTGAATTAGAGGCTGCTGACAAAACCGCTGCAGAAAAAATGGTCAATGAAGCATGTGAAAAATTGCTCGTTAATCCCATTATGGAGCAGTTTTCTTTTGACCTTTTAGAAGCAAATTAACCCTTTTTATTTTTGCTTTTTCAGGCTCGCCATCCTTTGTATCTCGATAATAATGCCAGCACACCTGTAGACAAAGAAGTGTTAGGCGAAATGCTCCCTTGGTTTAGTGAGCGGTTTGGAAATGCATCGAGTCATTCGCATTTATACGGATGGGAAGCAGCTGAAGCGATAAAAATAGCCAGGGAGAAAACAGCGGCCCTCATTGCCGCTGAAACAGATGAAATTATTTTTACATCTGGCGCAACTGAATCTATAAATCTTGCTATTCAAGGTGTTTTTAACAACTATCAAAGTAAAGGGAAACACATCGTGCTTTATGCAACCGAGCACAAAGCCGTTCTCGATACTTGCACTGCGCTTGAAAAACAAGGGGCAGAGATTACGATTTTAGAAGTGGACTCAAATGGACTTCCTGATTTGGAATTGGCAGAAAAATCTTTGCGTGAAGACACAATTTTATTTTGTGCCATGTGGGCCAACAATGAAACGGGGGTTATTTTTCCGATTAAAGAGTTATCAGAAATAATCCGCAAAAAGAAAGTTCTTTTTTTTACAGATGCGACACAAGCTGCCGGAAAAATACCTGTCCGTGTTGAAGGAATTGATTTGTTATGCCTTTCTGCTCACAAAATCTACGGGCCCAAAGGGGTGGGTGCATTGTATGTTCGAAAAAAAAATCCGAGAGTAGGGCTGAAAGAATTAGTACATGGCGGTGGGCATGAAAAGGGTTTGCGGAGTGGAACCCTTAACGTTCCCGGAATTGTAGGATTAGGTAAAGCCGCAGAAATGGCTCAACAAGGTTTAGCTATCGAAGGGAAAAGAATAATGTTGTTAAGAGAGGAATTAGAAACCTCTTTAGTGAAAAAAAATCTTGCGCGAATTAATGGAGGCCAAAGCTTGCGCTTGCCCAATACGTGTAACCTGGAAATTCCCGGTGTAAAAGCGGATTCCTTAATTTCAAAAATTCCGGAACTTGCCTTTTCGACCGGCTCGGCATGCAGTTCTGCATTGGCAGCGCCCTCGCATGTGTTGTCTGCCATGGGATTGAATGAAGGCCAGGCATATTCCAGTATTCGCTTAAGTTTGGGTCGTTTCACGAAAAAGGAAGATGTTGATTTTGCGATTATTGCACTTGAAAAAGGAATTAATGCTGTAAGGGGCGAAACAAAGGTTTAGGCTCATTCGTTTAAAAACCAATTGTTATTCCCTCATTTGCATTTTTTTGTATACCTTTGAGGTTCAAACTGTTTCAGAAAAATATGGATACCCAAACGAAAGAAAAACACATGAGCGTTTCTGAAGCTGCAGCGAAAAAAGTATTGCAGATTCGTGAGGCTGAAGGTAAAACCGAAACCTATGGTGTTCGGGTTTCAGTTTTAGGCGGGGGGTGTTCCGGTCTAAGTTATAAGATGGATTTTGCCCAAGGGGCTGAACCTGGCGATTACTTAGTAGAGGACAAAGGCGTTCAAGTTTATATTGAAAAGAAAAGCCTTCTCTACCTTTTGGGTACCGAACTTGATTTTTCTGATGGGCTCAACGGCAAGGGGTTTTTCTTTCAAAACCCAAATGCATCCAGAACCTGCGCTTGCGGAGAAAGTTTCGCCGTTTAATTTTTTTGATTTCCCAATTTTAGCCAGCGGAATTTTAGTTGAACTTTAAATTCCTTAATTTCATTTTCGTTTTATCGTTTTTCCTCTTTGCCGATGAAAAGTCCCATATCCGAAAAAAGTGCCGCCATTTCTGTGCTTGATCATGTATTTAAACACGTTGATTATGAATGGCCCGGAATTTTGGAGGAATTGCAGGAACTGACTGCTGAGAATAGCGGCAAACCTTTGCCGGCAGAGTTTGCAAAATTCTCTCTAATACTGGCTTCCTTGTCTTTCAATCTGAGAAAAGCTTTTGACCTCTTTCCCAAAGATCAGGCAGAGCGAATTTTTGTACACACCATGAAAATGTTTGAAATGCAATTTAAAAACCCGAAAGAGTTTTATGCCATCTCCTCCTCAATCCGAAAATACATGGAGAATTACAATTTGGGGGTTACAAGTTTTTCAGATCCGGTTGAGCGAATGGCAGCCCAACTTTTTGATTCGCTGGGAATTAAATTTCCTGAAATTAAAGCCCACATTAAAAATCACTTTATCGCTTTTCTTTCTCAAACCATATTAAATCTCGGCGGGAAATTTGAGAAAATTAAAGAAGAATACGAGCTTGTAGAAAGTGCCTAAACAAAGGCAAAAACCTGATTCGCAAGGTGAATGGCTTTTTTAAAATTTTCAGCATGAATACCGGTATTCACCTTTTTCTCTTCCAAAAAGGCTAATAAACTTTGGGTAGAAAGATTTCCGGTTAGCTCGTCTTTTGCAAAGGGGCATCCTCCAAAACCATGAATTGCGACATCAAATTTTCGACAGCCTGCATTCCACGCAGCCTCAATTTTCTCTTGTCGATTTTCGGGGGTTGAATGAAAATGGGCTCCCCAAGCAATATCCGGAAATTGAGAAAGCAGGGTTTTGAAAATGCTTTCAATATTCTCTGGATGCGATGAACCAATCGTATCTGCAAGTGCGATGTCCTTAACGCCCAAAGAAACCAATTCCCCTGCCCAGTCTGCTACATAGTTTTTTGACCAAGGGTCACCATAAGGGTTTCCAAAGGCCATAGAAAGATAAACCAATAAATTTTTATTTTTCGTTTCGCAATGCATCAACATTTCCTCAACCAAAACAAGTGAATCTTGCATTCCCCTCTTGGTATTTCGTTGTTGAAAAGATTCAGAAATCGAAAAAGGATATCCCAATATCGAAATTTGGTCATATTCTAGCGCCGCTTCGGCGCCTTGCCTGTTTGCCACAATCGCCAACAATTTTGTTTCTGAAGGTTTTAACCTTTCAAGCACCTCAGCGGTATCGGCCAATTGGGGAACCGCTTTCGGAGAAACAAAGCTCCCAAAATCCAATACTTCAAAGCCGCATTCCAGCAGCGCATTCAAATAGTCTGCTTTTAGTGAAGTCGGAATGAAGGAATGAATGCCTTGCATGGCATCTCTTGGGCATTCGGTTATACTTACCTTTTGGCTCACTTGCATAATTCAACCACCAAAAATTGGATTTGTTTAATTTTGAATAGCAAAATAATGCAAAGGAATGGGAGAAGCGAATCCTTTTCATCGACGCTGCCGTCGATTTCTAAAAAAAAGGCCAGCTTTAACAGCCTTTTGCAAAGATAATGGTTCCTTCTTTTTTTCTACGGTTATCACTTGTTTACCTTTGCGCCGATGCAAAAGAATGGGAAACACGGAATTCTAAAAAGAATCGCCTGGCGATTGATTAGTTTCTGGTTCTATTTTCTCTTTCTGGGATTTTTTATCATGGCCTTTCCTTTCTTTTTTATACTGCTAAGCATTAAATCACGTTTTACCCACGACATTGCCCATCGCATTAATTATTTTTGGGCCTGGTTGGTTACCTGGCCGGTTGGGGTAAGAATTACTACAAGGGGGATTTCAAAACTAAGCCAAAAAAAAGCGTACATCTACACGCCGAATCATAATAGCTATTTGGATATTCCAGTTTGCAATCTGGGTATTCCCTTTCAATTTCGTTTTATGGGGAAGGCAGAATTGGGTAAAATACCACTCTTCGGTTATATGTTTAGTCGTTTACACATCGCAGTAAAAAGAGAAAACAAATTCGACGCCTACAAAAGTTTTATTTTGGCAAAAGAAAAACTTGACCAAGGTCGTTCGGTTTTGCTATTTCCTGAAGGCACAATTCCAGATAAAAAAAACGTAATTTTAGGGCGATTTAAGGAGGGGGCTTTTAGGCTTGCAATTGAAAATCAAGTTCCGCTCGTTCCGGTTATTCTTTTGGGAACCCAAAACGCATTGCCAGACGACGGTTCATTGCTTCTTCGACCGGCCAATGTAATGCTCATTATTGAGGACCCTATTGATACAACCGGAATGACGATAAATGATGTTCCAGCTCTGAAAGCAAAGGTTTATGAATTTATGGAGCGAAAATTAAGAAGGTTAAAAGCATATGAAAATAACAGAAAAACTAATCGATAAAATTTCTGATTTGTCGATGTTGGAGTTTGTGGGAACAGGTCGGGAAAGCATTCGCGAAGATTTACAACGCATGCTTGATTTTGTAGAAAGCCTCAACGAAGTTGATACAGAAAACACTGAGCCCCTTATTCACATGACCCAGGAAATAAACCGTCTTGATGCAGATATCGTAAAGGGAGAATTGAGCAAAGAAGAAGCATTGAAAAATGCGCCCGATGCCGATTCTGAGTATTTTCGAGTTCCCAAATATTCTAAAAAATCCAATTAAAGAATGGATGCCCCCAAACGGCTGAAAACATTTTCCATTTTCCACTTTTATTACCATCTCCAAGGTGGTAATCGTTGGGTATTTTGGGTTCAGTATGCAATGCTTGCCTTTCTTGTAATAGGATTGGTCATTCTTGCGATAGACCCTTTATTTTGGGCTTTGCACATTAATGCGATTCCGGAAACCCAAACTTTGGAGGTGCTGGCAGATCGAGTTCATGAAAATTACCGAAGTTTTGACATTCGTTTCGAGGCATTTGAAACCGCCTTTACCTACGGTGCCGAACCCTTGTTGAAATCTCGTTGGATGGTGATTGCGTTTTCAATCATTCAACTTTTTTCTTGGTCAATTCTTCTTGCAACCGCAACCAAAATTCAAAATGCGTGGTGCTACCTTATTTATTTTGTATTTGCATTTTTTGTTTTCGTCTCCGGCTGGGGAGAAATTCTATCTGAAAATTTTGTGCATCTTATTCCTGCCGGAATCATTCTCCTCTTTCTTGGTCTTGCCTATTTATTTCAGCAACAGATCATTCGGGTGTCTTTATTTACCCGGATTCTGATTTTTCTGGGCATTCAAATTATTCTTTATGGCCTTGCCTGGACAAAAGGGGGTTGGCATGCCTGGAACAGTATCGGTAGCAACGGATTTTTGATACTGTTGTTTGCCCTGCTTTTCTATTTATTCATGATTGGAAACGATCTCGCTCAATTGATTCTCTATTTGGGAAATGATCGGGCTCGGTTGCAAGAAAAATTTCAAATTCGATTTATTGCTATAAGTAGCGGCTTGCTAATTTTATTGCTCCTGCTCCTATTTCAATTTTTTGCTGATTTTAAATGGCTCCCACTTGGGAACATTTGGTTAAGGCCAGCAACGCTGATCGCTTTTATTTCTTTGTTCTCAGTAGGATTGAAGCAAAATTTATTTCCGATTATTAAAAACACGATAGCAGACATTAGCTCTTTCACGCTCATGTGGATGGCTTTTGCTCTAATCGCCATTAGCGCAATGGTTTTTGGTTTAGCCGGAGGCAGTCATCTTTTTCTCTACTTAATTGAGCGGCACGCATCCGTATTCTTTTTCTCTTTCACACTTCTGTTCTTATTTTATACAGCCTATAATTTCGGTCCCCTTCTCATTCAACACCAACCGATTTATTACCAACTCATGAAGCCCACGCGCCTCATGTATTTTTTTGTGGTTTTGATTGGCGTTTTTTTCGCTTTTATTATTGAGGCTAAAGACAACAACAAAACGCTGAAAATATACTTTTCATTGGTCGAGGAAAATGCGGCAGACCGCGATGCCCTCAAGGGAAATATTGAAGAGGCGGCAAAAATCTATCTCTCCTCGCATAAATTGGCCTCCGGCAATTCGCGTGCGCTTTACAACGCTGCCACCCTTACGCTCTCTGATCCTCAAAAAAAATCGCAAGCACTAGATTATTATCGCACATTGATTCGGGA
>JAYSVQ010000217.1:0-1959 GCA_043718485.1 Bacteroidota bacterium | reverse complement strand
ATTAAGTCATTTCCTAAAGCCCATTCTTCAATTAAAAATCGTAAAAAAAGGGCTGCGATGGGCAATTCAAAAATGGGTTCAAGGGCCAAATGACGCAGAACTTTTATCGGGAAAATCAATTCTAATTGGCGAAGCAAGAAATGCGAAGGGCGATACGTTGAAGATACGGATGCAAAGTCCCCAAGGCTATTTTTTGACAGCAAAAACAGCAGTTGCCGCGGTGGAAAAGGTAATGAATGGCGAATGTAAGCCCGGTTTTATGACGCCATCGAAAGCATTTGGAGCCGATTTTTCTGAAAAATTCGGTGGGGCAAAAAGGTTACAATCTTAAATTTACCTCATCATTATCGCTCAGAAAATACTCAAACTGCCTTATCTTTGTAGAGCGAAAACATGAGAAGAAGAATAAAGTTCATCCTCCTTCTGTTCTTTTTAAGTCATCAAGGCTTTTCCCAAAGCGGCCTCGTCTTAGAGCCCGGTTTTTTTCTCATGCCCCAAAAAACCTGGTTTCTGGGAACCCAAACGGTAGAAAGTTTTCAAGTTGCGGTGGGTGCCAACCTTGGATTAAAATTCAGTGAACGTCACGGATTTCAAATTTCGACCATCGTTTCTCAGCAAACCGGTGTAAGAGTGGTACTGCCTTGTGAATATGATATTCCTCCCTGTCCGCCTACAGTAAAAACTGCCTATTATTTCAAGCTTCCCTTTTTGTATCGGTATATGGTTTTCCTAAATGAGGTTGTCATCATAAAATTGTTGGCAGGCCCTCAGGTTTCAGCCTATGTTTACCCATCTGATACTCGACATTATTACAATCCCGCCACTGTGGATTTTGTGGGTGCTTTTGAAATGTGTCATCAACTTTCCGGAAATATCTATTTCAATTATGGATTCAGATTTGACCGTTCGCTTACAAAACCGGTGAAGGGGGATGTGTTAACTGAATTCGGAAATCCGATTTTGAGTTCAGATGCGCCAAACGCCAATATGACTTTAGGCTTGGTTTTAGGAATTGATTTTCTGATGGATCGAAAATTCAGACATAAACGCAAATTGAGACCCGGGGCTCACGGCGGCTAAAGCCGATCAGGCATCGGGAAACACCTTTCCCGGATTTAAAATTCCTTTGGGGTCAAATACTTTTTTTATGCCCTGCATCAGGTTTAATTCTGCCTTTGAGAAGGCAATATCCATGTAATTTTTTTGTACCCACCCTATCCCATGCTCCCCGCTCAAAGTACCGCCCAATGAAACGGTAAACTCAAAAATCTGGCGAATGGCTTTTGGTAATTCATGGTTCCATTTATCTTCGCTCATTCCAGACCGCAAAATATTGACGTGCAAATTACCGTCGCCGGCATGGCCATAACACAAGGCATGAAAGCCATATTCGTTTTGCTTCTGCTTTACATATTTCCAAAGTTTGGCCAATTCAGCACGGGGCACCACGGTGTCCTCTTCCTTATAAATATCTCGACTTTTCACCGCCTCGCCAATACAACGCCGCACGCGCCAAACCCTTTCCTGCTCCTCACCAGACTCAGCAAAAAATACTTCACCCGATTCAAACTCACTTAGAACAGAAAAAATCTTTTCAGCTTCCTGATTCAAAATATCAGGATAATTTCCATCTACCTCAACGAGTAAAATTGCTTCTGCCGCTAAGAACTCAAATTCATGAACCTGAACATGTGCGCGGCCAAAATTCCATGCTTCGATTTCCACGAATTCAAGTGCTGAGGGCATCATTCCGGCACGAAAAATAGCGGAAACCGCCTCGCATGCCTTCTCTGCATTTGCAAAAGGGGCAAGCAGAAGTCGCCTGGCCGCTGGCTTGGGTATTAACCGAAAAACAGCTTCTGTGATAATGCCAAGCGTTCCTTCACTCCCAATCATCAATTGGGTAACGTTGTATCCGGTTGAGTTTTTTAGTGTTTTTGCGCCCGTGCGAATGAGTTC
>JAYSVQ010000216.1:0-1962 GCA_043718485.1 Bacteroidota bacterium | reverse complement strand
TTTGCAATGGCCATTTTTTTAGGGGGGCTGTTGAGTACCATTCCTGGATTTTATTTTATACTCCATTATTTTATCACCTTTTTACCCGGAGTAGCCATTTTTGGAGGTCTGTTTTTTAAAAATATTTTCGAAAAATATTTTGCTTCTCAACCTTTTGAAAAAAAGGCGGTGGTTTACACACTCAGTTTAACCCTAGTAACCGGAATTACCTTTTGGAGAAGTGCGCCTTATTTTTTTACCAAAGATCCGGTCGCATTATGCAGGGAAGATATTTACCGCGGCGATGTTTTTCACGAGTCAAAAAACATCGCCAATTATATCAAGAACCGTAGCACAGAAGGGGACAAGATTCTAGTATTTGGAAGTGAACCTCAAATTCTTTTCTATGCGCACAGACAATCTGCCGTGGGTTATATTTATACCTATCCCTTAATGGAGAGCCACGATAAAGGGTATGACATGCAAATCGATTATGCGCAAACCGTAGAAAAAGTGTTGCCGAAATTCTTTATTTATTGTGGCGGCGATGGTTCATGGTCAAGGCAACACAATACCAATCCCTTTATTTTTAATTGGGCGGATGCCTTTCTAGACAAATATTATAAACAAGTGGGAATGGCAGAATTGTACAGTGATACCACATTATATTTCTGGGATGAAGCTTTGGAAGAAAGGACCCCTCAAACCAAAGACCTTATTCACATTCTTCAAATGAAATACTAGCCTATTTCCCTTCCTTAATTTTTGATTGGTTAAATTTGCCCTAAATACGGTTTTATGAATACAATTCTCTGTCCCATCGATTTTTCAATCTGCTCTTTAAAGGCGTTGGAGTTGGCAGTAGCCATTGCACAAAAAACGGGAGGTACCTTACATCTTTTGCATGCACATCACTTTTCAATTCAACTTACGGAAACTGAAAATCAAGAAGAGAAAATTGAGGCCCAGTTTAAGAATGTGCTTGAGGGCTTAGAAAGAAGTTGGGGAAAAGGAAATTTACCCGAAATAAAAACCCATAACCTTGTTGATTTTGCAGCAAGCGCTATCTCATCATCTGTAAAAACCTTGTCAGCAGATTTGGTCGTCATGGGAACAAAAGGAGCAAGCGGATTAGAAAGCGCCTTTTTGGGAAGTATTGCTGAAAAAGTAGTTAGCGATTCAATCGTACCCATTTTAGTTGTTCCGGTAGAAGCCTCCTTTTCAAAAGTTGAAACTTGGGTTTATGCAACGGACTTTAGGGAGAAAAAATTTAATTCCTTAAGGTCATTTTGTAAAATGGCTGATCAATTTTTTGCTAATGTTTCTGTCCTTCACGTGCAAACGCCCCAAGCACCTTTTGTGCAGGAAGAACTAGATCAATATGAGATAGAAATTAAGGCCCTCGTTTCATTTTCAAAATTGAGAATACACATTTTCAATGCCAATGATGTCGAATTTGGGATTTCCGAGTTTGTAAAAAACGAAAATGCTGGCATGTTGGCTATGGTTCGCCACCGGAAAAATTTTCTTCGTTTATTATTAGAGAAAAGTAATACCCGAAAAATGGCCCTACATACTCACGTTCCACTCATTATTTTTCCTGAATAGTGCAATCCAGGTTGGATCTTAAAATATTCCGTTTGAAAACAAATCAAAAACCAATTAAGGGTATCACTTGTGAATCCTTATTTCCATCCTTCATGTTGAAACCCACTCCTATAAAAGTTCTATCCTAATCTGAAATAGAAATTTTGAAAGAAATACAAATCAGAATTTCAGGTTTACTTTCACCTGAGGGTGAATCGCTAAGGGAAGCTGTACAAAAACAATCAGGCCTTCAAAAAGAAGAAATTGGAGAAATAAAGATACTTAGGCGGTCTATTGATTCCCGAAAAAAAATTCCGGAATGGAACTTGAAGGTTCAAATTATAAAACCCGGGCAAGTTTTTCCGGAAAACCCTTTTCAACCGAATTGGATAAATG
>JAYSVQ010000215.1:0-5616 GCA_043718485.1 Bacteroidota bacterium | reverse complement strand
ATATCAGTTGTCATTCCAGCTGGGCAAAAAATTTGAATGCAACACGCACACGCCTTTTGCTTGCACATAATGATATGGTTACTCATGAACACGACAATGAAGAAGCCCCTGAAATTTCCGAAGAAAATGATTTCTACAGCAATTCTGTTGTTCAACAAGAGGCCAAAGGAATGCGAAATTTAAACGCAAGGGAAAATAAAAACACAGACATTAAAAATGAATTACTTGCCCTACATAATGACCTGGAAGTGCTCTCCATAATAACGTCTCAGTTTAAGATGGACATCCCTAATAGACCTGTAATCGGAGAAAACTTTGGCATTTTTCAAAAAATTTCTGGTTGGTTATTAAAGACAGAAAGCATTTCATTGGCCTTGATCGTAGGCATGTTTGGATTCGGCTTGTTAGGCTCGATTGGTTCCTCTTTTATTCGCCAAAGAATGATTCAAGCCAAAAATGGGGATGCTAATTCTGAATTAATTCTCATCTCTGATTTACAGGGAATTTTGATTAATGGATTGTCTGCAGCGGTTATCGTTTTTCTTGGCGTAAATAGCACTCAAATTATCTTCACTTCTCAATCCGATACCAGTACACTCAATCCTTATATGCTATTTTTCACTTGCATGGTTGCTGCAGTGTTTAGTGAGGACGTTTGGGCTTGGGCACGAAAAAGCCTCAACACAAAACTAACGGGCGAAGTCAAAACCGAAACGGTTACCGAAACTAAAACCGAAACGGAAGTCGAAACGACTACTGAAACGGAAACAAAAACCGCAGAAATAACCGAAGAGGAACCAAAACCTGAGGTTTAGGTATTTGATTTCTGAAAAAACCGAAATTAAAATCGCTTATTTCCTTTTGACTTTTTACAATTTAAAAATCATCCCCAAAATCATTGCGCTAAGCCAAAATCTTGCATAAGAAAAGGCCTACTGTCAATCGCTGGTTTATTAAAAAACTAGAAAAAGGTGAGCTTATTCACGAAAAAGCGACTTTTCCTCAAAAGATTTGCATTGTCTATCTTTACAAAATGATGGAAAAACGCACCCTATTGACTTACCTTCTTGGATTACTTTTGCCTTTTACAATACAAGGGCAAAAAAATACCCAAGCAGACAACCACCTTAGCCAAAACGCACATGAAATTGTGTATCGAAATGCGCTTAATTATGGCGATTTGCAAACGGCTGTTCACGCATTGCATTATATGATTGCAAAATCACCTGAAGTAAAAGAAAGAAAAGACACGCTTTGCATGCTGTATTACAACCTGAAAATGTATTCCCAGGCCCGTAATCTTGCGATGGAAATTTTGGCTCTAGACCCAAGCAAAACCGGAATCCTAGAAATTAATGGACTTGCTTGTGAATTTATGGGCCTAAAAGTGGAGGCGATTGGTCATTATGAAAGACTGTTTCAATTGACCGACAAACCCTATTTTTTGTACCAAGTGGCTAGCCACCAATATCAATTGCAGCGCTTTGGAGAATGTGAAGCCAACCTGTTAAAAATTATTTCTCACGCAGGTAGCCCACAAGAAATCGTGCTCATTGCGGTTAGCGAGAATGAAAAACAAAAAGTGCCGCTTGTCGCTGCCGCTCAAAACATATTAGGTGTAATAAAATTGGAAAAGAACGATAAACCAGCGGCTATAAAAGCATTTGAAAGTGCGCTCATCATCTTCCCCGATTTTGGTCTCGCAAAATCCAATTTAGAGATTGCCAAAAAGTAAAGCATTCATCCATTTTTACACATAAAAAAAGGCCCCTCTTGTTATATAGAAGGGCCTTTTTTCAAGGAAAGGAAATTAGCGAGAAATAGAAACCTTGCGGTTCATAACTGAATAAGGCGTTTGAACCTTAATCAAATAATTTCCTGCTTTTAAATTGCGCACATCAAAGGTGTACACCTCCAATAGAAATTGACATGAAAACCTAATTTTTCTTAGTTTTGCAAATTTGAGAAATATCAAATAATAATCCTGCTTGGTAATGGACAAAAATAAAATCCCAATCAAATGAATGGAAGCCAGGATATGATCTGGCTTCATAAAGTTCATTTAAGTCAGAAAACATTATTCCTCCTCCAATTCTTTGGGTAGCGAATATCCAAGGTGCAATTTCAAATTTGAAATCCAAGCCAATATTTGCTTGAATTGTAAACTTATCTGGGACAAAAAATTTATCTAAATAAAAAACATCCTGAGACGTACCAGAAATTGAATCATAGGAGGTTCCTGCATAAAAGAAAGAATAATGCAAAAATGACCCATAAGTAATTTGAAAATCTGAATAGCAACCAAAGGCAGCCTTGCCAATCGTAAAAACATTTCTTGAAATACTCAAATTCAATCCCCAGTAATCAAGTGGCTTTGTAACTGCAGCTCTTTGCTTATAAGAATAGAAACTAATTTCATCATCAAACTTCAAATGGTATTTAATTCCCCCTCTGAAAGTAAAGTTCTTGAATGAATGAAAATAGTCAAGGGAAACATTCTTGTCAATGTGATTTCGAACCAAACCAATACAAATGCCGTTTTGGGAAACACTTTTTTGGGCAGAAAAAACATTGACTCCCAAAACAATAAAAAAAAACGTCCGTTTCATATTATAAATATAAAAATACTACTATTAATCTAATAAATGAATACAATCTTGTCAAAAATTAGCCTACCCCAATAAAGTGTGAGATTCGACGGCTTTCTCAGCAAAAAGGTCTTGGTTATTCTTCGTTCAAATTTCCGATAACCTTCTCCTTAACCCTATTCCCCGATTTTGGTCTCGCAAAATCCAATTTAGAGATTGCCAAAAAGTAAAGCATTCATCCATTTAAATCCATAAAAAAGGCCCCTCTTAAACCAAAGAGGGGCCTTTTTTCAAGGAAAGGAAATTAGCGAGAAATAGAAACCTTGCGGTTCATAACTGAATTAGGCGTTTGAACCTTAATCAAATAATTTCCTGCTTTTAAATTCCGCACATCAAAGGTGAGGGTTTCCTTACGGGAATTTTCAACATGCTTTGTAGCTAATTCTTTGCCCAAAATATCGTAAAGGGTTGCGGTGACTTCTGTTGCTTCCTGAAAATCAAACAATACAGATAACTCTTCGCTCGCAGGTACCGGAAAAATAGCAACATTGGTAAGTGGCATATTCTCTTTGTCCCTGCTTACAAATTGTGCTGTTCCTGTATTAGCACGAATCATTAAAGCAACATCAAAACCTGCGGTTTCAATATTGCTCCATGCACCTTGAAAATAAGCCCATCCCTCACCTGGAGTGTATTTGCTTGGAGAAGTGCCGACGGTGAGAAGACCTGAAACAGATTCTTTTAATCCGACAAAATATTTCATACCTGCTGCAACGGGAACAGAATTCATCAAGCCTAATGTATAAAAATTGGGTCCCGGATCTACAATTTCCATTTTGTAGCTGGTTCCAAGAATTTGGCCTTGGTTGGGAGCGCCTCCACTCATTGCCATGACCACTGCATAAACAGAATCACCCGCGGTTGGACCATCAAGGAAAAAAGTAACAGAGGTAATGGTATCTGCTGCAAAAAATTCATAGGTCTGGCCAAGATATCCATCTTCTGTATCACTTAATGATAAGCTACCCTCAGAAACATCGTCATCACGGGCATAAACTGAATCTGTAATGTAATACTCGTAGGAGGCATCATTATTATCGGTTTGCAAATCGGTTGGCGTGGTACTTAGGCCAATATTTACAAAATACGTTCCGGGCCCCGCCGCCTGATAACTCGTGCTTGTTGTGGCGTTTCTAAACTCACCCGGATTTCCGGAAAGCAGATTAGAAATAGAACCTGTACCTGTATATAAGGGACTTCCTCCTGCATCTACAGTAGCTGTTATTGTTACCGAATTGAGCGTATCTGTTCCATTGTTGTAAACATTTGCAACAAATGCTCTTGGTTGGGCTTGCAATTCAGGTACGAAGCGATACTCAGAATTATCATCGGCTTCCCAAAGCAAGGCATCATAAGCATTGGGTTTATGTACCGAAACATTGTCAATATAAAGTAGGTTGTCGTCATCAGAATCATGATGAATGGCAATCCGAATTCTTTGCCCATTATAAGCGGCGAGTGGAAATTTATATTCCCAGAAAAGGCCGGGGAAAGGAGGAACAATACCTGCCGTTAAATTTGCAGTTGTTCCAATTCCTTCGGCAAAAGTGCCTAATGTAGTTGTAAAGCTTGTAGTATTTGAATCGGTGGTTGATACTTTCACTTTAAAACCATCTAAGTAAACCGGCCCTTCAAATGAGGCTGACAAAAACACCAAATACAAATTAGGGTCACATACCGTAAATGTATCTGTGATAAGCCAATTATTGGCTACACCTATAGCAGAAAACCATGAATTGGAAACCATTGCATAATTTGAGTCGGTTGGAGTGGTCATTCCAATCACCCTTGGAAACCAATTACCCGGCCGACCTTGAACACCGGCAGCCATATCCACATCCAGATTTCTCCAACCCGCAGGCACAATACCATTGGGAAAAGTTTGGAAAAACACGGTATCGCAACCAGCCGGAGGGGTCATCATTGAAAAATTACCTTTCCCGGGCACTTGGTTTAGTGCTTTTGGCTTGGCCGTAAGTGGACTTGTGGACTTATAATGGTCACCGTAAACAGAACTGCGCTGATTTTTTGCGCCCGATTCTTGTGCAAAAAGCGAAAATGAAAAGCAAAAGGTGAGAATAAAGAGGGATAATCCCCTTCCATAAGTAGAAATCTTCATGTTTTAGTTTTTCAAAAATGAATGTGAAAAAAGGAAAAAATCTTGAATTTGGCTACAATAATTGGGAGGCTGATAAACTATTTTTTGGGAGAAATAGCCAATTTTTGGTTTAAGGAGCTTAATTCAAAAAAATGAATCGTTTAATTAGGCGAATAGATCCATGATTTTTCAGGAAAATCACCTTTCCAAGAAACCATTTTTTGAATAACCTCCCTTTTACTCTCGCCGTCAAACACGGTTACTCTATAATAATCATTACTTTTTAGCGGGGCAATCACCCTAACATTGTACTTTCCGGGATTAAGCTCTTTGGCGAATTCCTGAGCTTCTGAAGCGACTGCAGTTGACCGAACCACAAGATAATGCCGACCGACAACAGGCTTGGTGCCTGCCACTTCCCTTTCACGGGGAATAACCTCATTTTCCGGATTTCTTTTCTTTCTGCTTGCCTTCCCCTTAGAACCGTTAGGATCAACCGATGGATTTGCCTCAACGATTGCATTTGTGTCCACTTTATTTTTTGCAGAATCTTCTGGATTATGAGAGTGTGCAATGCTACTGGAATCAAGTCCCAATACATTTTTTATCTGAGGCCAGAAAAAATAACCTGCTCCCGCAATTCCTAAAAATAAGATTACCGGAACCAACCAAAGAAATGAAGCTTTTTTCGTTACTTTTTCAACTACAGGAATCGGCTTTGCTTTTTTGGTATTTGATGCCGGAGATATCTTTACTTCACTTTTAATCGGTTCTGGTTTTACGACAACTTCTTTTTGTTGGTCTTTTGATTTAGGTAGTTCTAACGCCAGCCCTCCTAAACCATAATAATTTCCAATCTGCGCCTTTCTT
>JAYSVQ010000214.1:0-5632 GCA_043718485.1 Bacteroidota bacterium | reverse complement strand
GGTAGTGTAGTCCCAGTGTAAGCGCCTATTAAAGGACTGTTTACGGTTGGTCCATCAAAAATATAAACATAGTCGTATTGATTTTCGTATCTAAATGTTGTGAATGTCATGGTAATGGAGGATGCTCCCGGCGGTGCGATGGTAATCGCAGAATTGGTGTAAGGGCCATAATTTCCTGTCGGGCCACCCGTGTCATAAAGGGTTCCCGTGCAGGAAGATTGCGGAGGATTGATTCCATTGGAATTTAGCGTAACCGAACAACTGTTGGTAGGTTGAATGGAAATATAGGTGGTTCGGATAAGGGTATCACTCCCACATGCGCCACCAGATGCAGTTAGGGTAACTGTAAAATTGCCGTAAGTGGAATATACATGGCTTGGACTTACAGCAGTACTTGTGTTTCCATCTCCGAAATTCCAAAGAAAGGTTCCAGCATTTGTACTCGAATTATAAAAATTGATGGTGGTGGGAAGGGAACAACCCGTCAGAGGAGTTGCTGTAAAATTTGAGGTTACGCTATATGAAAACGCAGGGCCTACTCCAACTGCATACCAAGCGTTTGTTGTTGTAATTACTTCGGCTGTGCATGCACCATAAAGATCAATAGCAGATTGAATTGCATAAAATCGCGAATCCGCATAAGTTGAATTTGGGGTTAGATAGTTGGTTAAGTTTCTAAAAGTGATTGCTCCGGCTTTTAGCCATCCTACTCCGGTTACATTGTAAGAATTTCCAAAATCTGTGGTGTCAACCCCACCTAACACCATTAAATAAAACCATCGATTTTGGACACCGCTATTGGTATGAACGCCACCATTATCCCCTGTTCCGGTGTAATAATACGTTCCTAAATAGGTGTCAGGATCAGAAAACGAATTTGGTGTTTGCATATTTCGAATTCCCTGACCTCCGGGTGTCATGTCCTCTCCTATTTTCCAACTCCATTGTGTTGGCCTTCCATAATTTTCAATAAGGGTACCGAATATATCAGAAAAAGACTCATTCAAAGCGCCTGATTGATTCTGATAAATGAGCCCGGCTGTAAAGGTGGTTAGCCCGTGGCCGATTTCATGGCCACACACATCTAAAGCCGTAAGTGGAGTAAAAACCGTTCCATTACCATCACCGTAGGTCATTCGGCTTCCATCCCAAAATGCATTATTGTAATTCGTGTTATAATGAATGTAGCTTTTTAGCCGGAACCCATTATTATCAATACTGTTTCGATTGTGTCGCAACAAGAAATAATCATAGGTCATTTCTGCTCCCCAATGTGCGTCGGTTGCAACTTCATCTTGATTTGCGTTCACATTATTCCATACATTATTTGCATCGAAAAAATCTAGTGCAGAACCATAGCTTGAGGTTCGTTGCAAATCAAAAGTTTGAATACCCAAACCTCGTCCGGATTCTCTTAAGCGAAAAAGGGCAGAATCATTATTTGTCGTTATAGATCGGGTACCACTGTATCGGGTAACAGCTGAGCCAATAACATCAGCCGTATGAATTCGATTTTCAGAAAAAATAATATCTTGCGTATGGGCATCTACATAAACCCAATCTCTAGACAGAGGTTCATGTGCGTATATATCAAGTCGCCAACACAATTTAAAATTAGTTGATTCAAATTGCCCATTCACTGGTGCAAAAATTAATTCCCCAACCGGAAAAAAGGTGGCGGTTGGATCTTCGGTTTCCCATTTTAAAAATTGCTCTTCACCCGGAAGTTCCCATTTGTAATTTGTCGCCCCGATAAAATTCTTTGCTGATTGAAGTGCTGCTGTTTGGGAAATGGTATTACTTATACCAATTGGAGTAGGAATAAAAATTTCACCGTTTAGAGAAATCACCTGATTATCTTTTACGTGAATAATTACCATTCCACCTAAAACGGATACGCTACTCCAGGTTTGGGAAAAGCGAAAATGTTGCCAGCCTAATTCATCATCCTGAACATCTAATAATGAAAAACCTGCTTCTGCAGGCAGGTTAAATATTTTTGAAACTTTGTAAATGAAACTCGAAAATACAGGTCGCTTGTCTTCCTGAAATTTTACAAATGCAGGGTATTGGCTTCCTTCTTTATATCGTATCCAATCTGCACCAAAAATTATTGCTTCGGCTTCGGCGCCTCTAAATTCCTTTTCACCACTTGAAAAAAGAAAAAGGAAATTGAAAAGGCAAGAAGTAAGAATTAAGGCTTTCCTGATCATTGTATCAACTCTCAATAAATGTAATGTAACACACCCTTGCGGGTTTTTAATCCCCAAAAAACTGAGGAGGTTCAATTAAATACCATTTGCCTAATTGGCACCCCCTCAAATGCGAATCTAATTTCGAGAATTTTGGGCACTTATTTCTCACTGAAAAACAAAATCAAAAGGGGTACCTGTTATAGATTGTTACTTTTTAGCCCAAAAACAACGAATTCGAAATTAAATCGAGCGTTTTCATGAAGCTTTCATCATTTTATATTTCATTTAATTTCCAATTAAAGGAATCGGAAAAGAAAAGGTGCCCTAACACTAATTCATTGTTTATGAAAGCAGATGTTTGTTTAATTCAGCTCCCCAATCTTTCTAGCATTGGCCTTTTTCCAAAGTTTTGGAATGAAAGATTACCCCGAAGTCGATTTTGGAATCCAAAACAAAAAATCAAATCCGTACCCTCGATTTTAATTGAATCCCGTTTGGTTTCAACCTTAGAGGACACTTCATTCTAAAAAAAAACCGCCCCATAAAGGGACGGTTTCAATTCAATTGTATAGAAAAGGTTAAGCCTTTTCTTCAGATGACTCATTGTTTTCTGAAGTAACATCCTCAGCGGAAGTTGTTACCTCATCAACAATCTCATTTGTTGTTTCTTTACTTTCCTCAACGGCAGCAACTTCTTTAGTGGCTTCCTTCTTTCCTGCCTTTTTAGGCGCAGTGCGACGGCGAGATTTTTTCTTGGTTTCCTTGATGAACTGGTTAAAATCTACCAATTCAATAAGGGCCATTTCTGCATTATCTCCTTTTCTTGGTCCAAGTTTCAAAATTCGAGTGTAGCCTCCTGGCCGTTTCGCCACAGCTGCAGAAATCTCACTAAAAAGTGTGGTCACAGCCTCCTTATCACGGAGGTAAGCAAAAACAATCCGGCGATTGTGCGTGCTATTTTCTTTGCTTTTGGTAATCAAAGGCTCAACGAATACACGCAAGGCTTTTGCTTTCGCAAGCGTAGTGATGACACGTTTTTTGTCATTCTTTAATAAAGAGGAAGCCATATTACTGAGCATCGCCTTGCGATGGTCGGTCTTCCTTCCCAGGTGGTTTATCTTATTCCCATGTCTCATAACTGAAAACTTTATGGAAAGCTTTAAAAGCTTTCTTGTTAATCCTCGTCTAAATTATATTTTGACACATCCATACCAAAGGAAAGTCCTTTGTCGGCAACCAATTCTTCTAATTCACTTAACGACTTTTTACCGAAGTTTCTGAATTTTAACAAATCGGCTATGTTGTAGCTAACCAAATCACCGAGGGTTTTTACTTCGGCTGCTTTTAGACAATTAAATGCACGAACGGAAAGGTCGAGATCGGTAAGCGGCGTTTTCAGCAGCTTACGCATTTGCAGATAGTTTTCATCTACATCTTTCTTTCTTTCCGGCTCTTCTGTTTTGAGTTTTATAGTCTCATCAGAAAAGAGGATGAAATGCTGAATTAGGATGTGTGCTCCTTCTTTCAGCGCATGCTCAGGGTCAATTGTACCGTCGGTAGAAATTTCAATTTGAAGTTGCTCGTAGTCGGTACGTTGCTCAACCCTGAAGTCTTCAACTGCATAACGCACATTGCGAATAGGTGTAAAGATTGAGTCGATTGCAATTTCACCCAGCGGTCCATTGGGGTTTTTATTTTCCTCTGCGGGGCGATAGCCACGGCCTTTTCCAATGGATAGCTCAATATCAAATTGAGTGCCTTTGTTAAGGTGGCAAATCACATGATCAGGATTGGTAATTTCATAAGCATTGGTGTGCTTAGCAATATCACCTGCGGTAAAAACTTCTTTGCCCCTAACCGAAACAAATATTTTATCGTCTCCATCGATTACTTTTTTAAGTCTAACCCCTTTGAGGTTAAGAACCATATCCACCACATCTTCAACTACACCGGGAATGGTAGTGAATTCGTGATCAATTCCTGGAACCTTGATGGAGGTAAAAGCATACCCTTCCAAAGAAGAAAGGAGAACTCTTCGGAGTGCGTTTCCGACGGTGATGCCATATCCACGTTCAAGCGGACGAAACAGAAACTTCCCGTAGAAGTCGCTGTCTTTTTCCATCACTACTTTTTCAGGAATTTGGAACTCTAATAATGCCATATGATTTAAAAAAGAGAGGTAAAAGTCAAAATTATTTAGAATACAACTCGACGATGAGACTTTCCTTAATGGATTCAGGAATTTTCTCACGGTCAGGGTAGTTCAGGAACTTTCCTGAATACTCGGCTGAATCAACTTCCAACCAAGGCCAACGTGAAGAGCCTAATTTTTCATTGATTATTTCGAGTGGCTTACTTTTTTCGCGCACCTCAACTACATCGCCTGGGCGAAGCAGAAAGGAAGGAATATTTACAGGCTTTCCGTTTACAAGGAAATGCCTATGCGTAACTAATTGTCTTGCAGCCCTGCGGGAAGGCGCAAATCCAAATCTGTACACTGTATTATCTAACCTAGATTCGAGCAACTGCAAAAAGATTTCACCGGTTACGCCGTGCTTACGCTGAGCGAGGTGAAATACTTTACGGAATTGTCTTTCGAGCAAGCCGTAAGTATATTTTGCTTTTTGCTTTTCGAGCAACTGAATTGAAAAGTTTGTCGGCTTTCCTTTTCTGGATCTACCATGTTGGCCAGGGCCATACTTCTTTCTTTCCAATGCTTTGGATGGACCGAAGATGGGCTCTTTGAACCTTCTCGCGATTTTTGCCTTTGGGCCTCTATAACGTGCCATTCTTTTTTACTTTCCTTAATTGTGAATCAAACTCTTCTTGCCTTTGGAGGGCGACATCCATTGTGGGGTAATGGGGTAATGTCACGAATCATGGTAACATTTATTCCTACACCAGAAACTGCGCGAATGGCAGATTCTCTTCCTGAACCTGTACCTTTTACAAAGATTTCAACTTCGCGAAGGCCTAATTCAAAAGCTTCTTTAGCACACTCTGCTGCTGCGACCTGAGCCGCATACGGAGTATTCTTTTTTGAGCCTTTAAATCCCATTTTACCTGCCGAAGCTGAAGTAATAACATTACCCGCACGGTCAGTAATCGAAATGATAATATTGTTAAAAGAAGAACAAACGTGAATTTGCCCGTAGGCATCCACCTTTGATTTTTTCTTTTTTGCTCCTACTACTTTTGCCATAATGATGAATAGATAATATTATTTCTTAGCTGCTGCCTTTTTCTTACCCGCAACTGTTTTCTTTCTTCCCTTACGGGTACGAGAGTTTGTACGTGTACGCTGACCTCTAACCGGCAGACCCTTACGGTGACGCAAGCCTCTATAACAGCCAATGTCGAGCAATCGTTTTATATGAAGCTGAACTTCTGAACGAAGCGCGCCTTCAACTTTTATTTCAGAAATTGCTTCACGCAAT
>JAYSVQ010000213.1:0-5639 GCA_043718485.1 Bacteroidota bacterium | reverse complement strand
TAAAAGAAGATTTATCTTTTACAATCGGCCCTTCTAGGGTTAAACGAGAAGAAATGGCACCTAACCCGCCCGTGGCATGAAATTCTTTGGCGTTTCCTTCTCTCATTCTTAAATCGAGCGTCGAGGCCAATCGTCCACCATACTGAGCCGGAATGCCACCTTTATAAAGTTTTATTTCGTCTTTCAGGGCATCGCTGTTAAAAACGGAGAAAAATCCCAACACGTGAGAGGCATTGAAAACCGTTGCCTCATCCAACAAAATCAAATTATGGTCATTATTTCCACCCCGCACATAATAGCCCCCAATCCCCTCACCCACAGGTTGAACTCCCGGCAAAAGTTGAATGGTTTTCATAATGTCAACCTCTCCAAATAATGCAGGAAGCTTTTGAATTTGTTGCACATTCATGGTGATTGTACTCATTTCTGTTGATTTCACATTTTTATCAACGGCTTCCCCTTGAATTACGACTTCTTCAAGATTTACTTCTTTCTCTTTTAACTCAATACTTAAAGAAACATCCCTATCCAATACGATTGTTTCTTTTTGAACAACATAGGCCAAGTAACGAAATTCAAGGTTGTACTCGCCCGTGGGCAAAGTGATTGAATAGAAGCCATACTCATTTGTCATTGTGCCGGTACCCAGTTCTTTTACAATAACACTTGCACCTACAATATCTTCTCCTGAGGCTGCATCCTTTATATATCCCTTTAGGGTAAATTTATCTTGGGCAAGGAGCGGAAAGGCGGTTGAAAAACAAAAAACGAAAAGAAAAATAAACCTATACATAATGGGAATTAGGGCGCAAAGGTAAAAAATTTGACAGGAATCCTGAAAAGTCAGCCGTTTAACGGTTTTAGCAAATAAAGGTTTTCAATTAAGGCAAAAAAAAAGGTTTCCTCCTAAAAAATGCCAAATAAGAAAAAAGTTAAAATAGCCGCAATTTTTTTGTTCCAAGCGCATAACTTGTTACGAATTTGGGTTAACATGCTTATGAAAAAGAAACGAATATTGACTTTGCTTGCGCTCTTTCCGCTTTTTCTATCTGCACAAACAGGACCCGAATGGATGGATGGAAAATGGCAAGGGATTGGGTATCAACTCAACACCCAAAGCACATGGAGCATTGACTTTTGGGGGCGTTCAGCGGAAAACGAATTTTCAATCCAATATCCATCCTTGAAATGTGGAGGGAATTGGAAATTGAATGCATTCGACGAAACGCAGGCTTGGTTTAAAGAGGAAATTGAATTTGAAAAAATGAATTGCCTTGATTTGGGAACCATCGTGATAACGCGTATCAACGAAAATCATATCACTTTTACCTATTTCAATCCAATTTCAAAAGCGCTGGAAGCTTTTTCCACTTTAGAGAAAATACCTGAGAATTAATTAAGGGAAGATTTAATTTTCTCCCAATCGAGGTCAAAACTCAACTCATTAAAATTAGAGGGTATGATGGTCGCCTTAATTGCTTCTGAGCGTTCATCATTGCCGGGATGGGTTGAAATAATTTTCAAATAATCAGGCACATCGCCGTATTTTTCAGTAAGACGGTCAAAAAACTCAGACAAGTGGCGAGGATGAATACTGCTCCTTTTCAATAAATCGATGGCAAATTTGTCTGCCTCTCTTTCGCTTTCACGACTAAAGCTACCGGAAACAATATTTCTAGAGATGTCATGCAAAATGGTGGCGTTTTCACCTGCTAGGGCTGCTAAAACGACTTGAATACCAATTTCTGTTGCTAATTTTTTAACCACATGACGCTTTTCTGCGTGGCCCATTTCATGCGCAAGTACGGCTGCGACTTCTTCAGGACTTTCTGAAAATTTAATCAGCCCAGAAAAAACGACAATATTGCCTCCGGGCAAGGTGAATGCATTCACAAGTGGATTTTCAACTACATAAAATTTATAATCCCACAAGGATAAAACCTCTAAATTTTTGATTAGTCTATCGGTAATTGTTTTTATTCCCTCATCACAATCCTTTTCTGAAATGGTTTTTTCCTCTGCTAAAACCAACTCAGTAATTTTTTTTCCGAGTTCAGCTTCTCGTTCTGCCGATAAAGATAGGTCGAGCTTTTCCGGAAAAATATTCAACCAAGAAATGCCAAACCAAATGATAAAACCTACTGCGGTTAATCCACCCAGTTCAATTAAGGTTCGAAATCCTTTGCGTTTTTTTGCCATAACTATTGTGGTGGGCGGTTGTAATGGGTTACCGTTTTTTGAGCGCGCATTCTAAATGCAATCTGGTAAGCTATTCTTCCAAAAAAGGGGAAGTAATACATTCTTCCTGCTTTTGCACGAAAGGCAGCAATCAAGGAAAAAACGATGTACCCTACATTAGCTGAAACCACAAACAAGCCGTAATTCATTACTTTATCTGATAGCATACCTCCAGAAAAAAGTGAATGGATAACGGAGAAAACCAAAGCTGCATTTAACACAGTCAAAGGCAATTAAGACAAAAAGGATTGGAGGCAATGAAAATGAACAAAAGGGCTTTTCTTACGGTTTACAAAATAATAAATCAAACTCGCAATTACGTTGATGATAGGCAGGGGTAATCCTGCAGCAAGGGCAGCAAACATCATGAGATAAGCCCCCATTCCATCTTCGCGGTCGGAAGGTTTTACCTGATCAGGTTGCGGAATCGGGTGCATTCCATCCTCAGTTAATTCGCCTTCCGGCGCTGGAAAAAATTTGTCTTCCATAAAATTTAGCCTCTGTTTATGTGTCTTTAAAAATAAAGGTTTATCGGAATTAACCGATAAACCTTTATTCGTATTCAAAAATTAAAAAGCGCTTTGATCTTGCTGAAAACCTATTGGAGATTGGTCTCTACCTAATTCTTGGTCTGATTTGCCAGAAAAGGGCGGATATTGATCATCCATGTGAGAAAGATAAAGGCTGATTCGCTGGCTCCAACGCATGGTGCCCACTTGAAAATTGAACCATGCTTCAGGATAACTGCCTGTAAATAAAATCACCCAAAAAGCAAGCATAGATAAAATGGAGCCCCATATGGAACGAAACAATAAAACAAAAACATGGGGAAGAACTACATAAAAAATTCCAAACATAGCCTTTATAATTAGACTACCTCTGCTCACGGTTTCTGGGTAAGGAACATGATACGTAACATTGGGATGGCTGCCTTCCAACCCAATTTGTGGGTAAGGATCTGCCAAATTTGACATCACGGCTGAAAAACGAACACCCCATGATTGAAATTTAACCATTAGGTTGAAAGTTTCTTTTGGGAATCTGCCTGTAAATAACATGACCCACCATGCGATGAAGCCCATGATTCCGACATAAATACTCACGAAATACATTACAAAAATATGGGGAATTGCAATGTAAAATATTCCAAAAAAGGAACGAAGGAGTAGGTCGCCTCGCGAATACTCTTCTTGACGTTTGATTTCTAGTGTCATTTTAAAAAATATTGATTGAATGTGGTTGTAAAGGACTGAATATACAATCAATTATGTATTCTGCAAATGAGGACTAATCCATAGAATTGAGAATAACGTGAATTAAAGCTTAAAAATGAATCTTAACAACTGAAAATCAAGCTCTTAATTCTGCCGCATGGCTTTATAATAATCCTCTTGATTCAGGCCAATGACCACAATTTGAATGAAATTTTGCTCAGAAAAATGATTGCGCCACCGAGCCAAAACATCCTCTCCTTTATACTGCTTAAATAAATCTTCATTGCAATAAACATGAAAACGAATGTTCATCCGTTCCAAATCCTCGCTCATATACCAACAATAAACAGAAACATAAAAATCATCTCTCATAAGCGTTCGTGCAAGGTTCAGGGTTAAGGCATGAACCAAAGAATCACGATTGGAATTCCAGGGAAGGTCGTCGGTTGCGACAATAAAATTTCCATCGAAATTATATTGCTTCACATCTCCATACCAATACACACCGGGAATTTGGTCTAACTTATAAACAGAAGTTTGAAGAATATCTAAATCTTTAAAGCGAATGCGTGACCATTTTACTTTTTTAAAGGCAGGCTTGAACTTTATTAAATTTGTTTCATTAAATTCATAAGACAATCCACCGAGGCTGATATAATTACATAAAAGATTAGCCCTTAGGGTTTCGACTAATTCTCCATTTCGGTAAAATTTAAGGGCATAGTGATACTCGCAATAGTCTTGAAATTTCTCTTCGAATACCCAATCCTCTTTCATCATTCTAAATACCGCAGTATCCTTTATGAGAAAGGCACTCCACTCATCTTGAATGGGCAATAATGCATAATTATGAAGCGAAACTCCAACCACAACCCATTCGCCTTGGGTAAAATCCAGCTCTTTTAGCAATTGCCGTCCGTAAACCGATGGGGAAAAAGCTAAAAAGAATAAAATGGAGAAAATAAAACCACGCATTAGACAAAACTAATACTTTATTGATTGTGCTTGTTTGCGATTTCCACGATAACAACAAATTGAACTAATTAATAATCGAAAAAGCCAAAAGGGCATTTCCTGAATCAAAAACCAAATCTATTCCTAATAAAATGGTTTAAAGAGGTGATTCGGTATTCTCATCAAAGGCTTCCTCTGATTCCTCGGCATGAAATTTCAATACTCTTTTTTCAATTTTTCTTGCGGTTGGGGTGTTTGCTAATCCGCCCAAAGCGGTTTCTTTATAGCGCGATTCCATACTTTCTCCAATTTCACCCATTGCGTCTACCACCTCATCAACAGGTATTATGGAAGCGTCGCCAGCGAGCGCCATTTGTGCAGATGCAAAAGCAATTACCCCACCAGAAGCATTTCGTTTTACACAAGGCACTTCAACCAAACCAGCGACGGGGTCACACACTAAGCCAAGCATATTCATTAGCGTTATAGCAACTGCATCAAAAACAATTTCTTTTTCCCCGCCCATACAATATACAACAGCACCGGCTCCCATAGCCGCCGCCGTTCCCGTTTCTGCCTGACAACCCCCAACTGCCCCTGCAATACTCGCTCGTTTTTCAATGATTAGCGCAATTCCAGCACCTATTAGAAGGCCTTCTAATATTTTTTGGTCTGAAATGGAATGAACCTCTTGAAGGGTAGTTAAAATTCCGGGCATAATTCCGGATGCTCCTGCGGTAGGTGCTGCCACGACTCTCCCCATACAAGAATTCACTTCTTTTGCTGAAAGGGTGTAATACAAAAGTTTTTTAAATTCAGGACTAATCAATGTGATTTTACTATCCCTAACTTTTTTTGCTCCATTGTTTATCATTCCCGAAACCGAAGTCATATCACGCTCCAGGCCGGTTTTTACTGCATCTCGCATAACAGCCCAAGCTTGAGCGAGCTTATCCCAAATCTCCTTCTCACTTTTCCCTTTTTCGTGAATTTCGTAATCGAGTACAGGCTTCCACAACACTTCTCCTGTTGATTCACAATGCGTGCTCCACTCCAAAAAACTATCAAAAACAACTGCCATTATTCTAACATCACTAAACGACCCGAAAACAAATTTTCACCTGTCACTTCATCTCTTACCGAAACAACATACATGCCACTATTGAATCCCTTAAAGTGGTTTACCCTATCAAATTCAATCACATTGTAAAAGGGTTTTACATCGTATGGAAA
>JAYSVQ010000212.1:0-1980 GCA_043718485.1 Bacteroidota bacterium | reverse complement strand
CCAACCTTCCGCAAAATAGCTCGCTAAGCCTTCTTCAAACCAAGGGGGACTGTAAATTAAAACTGAGTTTGGTATGGCTGATTGTATCGAACCCCCATAGTAATAATCATTAAAAATCAATTTGGCAATTGCCTCGCGGATCGCAGTGTAAAAAAGCGGAAGACTGCCCGGAAAAACGACCGTCTCATTATAATCGAATATATACGTTTTTCCTTGTTCTTTAATTCTGCTTCGGGAATTAAAGTTAGATTCTGCAAGTGCGGCTTCGTCTTGAAAAACATAAAGTGAATATTTTCGGTTCGGAAAATAATCCATCACTTTTGAGTAATGTGAAAGGCACTCTTCAGCTGCACGCGCCGCAAATTGAGCCCAAATGAGAGATTGGGCAGGGTAGTAAATTTCGAAGTGCTCCGTTCCTAATGCCTTCCAATTATTTTGAACGCGATTAAGCTTCTGGGTTTGAATTTCTGTGTCTTGGGCATTGACAATGCCAGACAAGAGAACCAAAAACCCTAATAATATATGTTTTGCTACAGGCATGAAGGTCTAATTTACGAAAAACCGCTTCACGAAGCGCTCAATCGAATATGCTTTTTCAAAACGGTATTCAGGGTGTAAAAATGAATGCACTAATTCTTTTGCCATCCAGGGGCTATGCAAAACTCCTTTGGCGCCCAAGCCATTAAAAATCAAAACGTCCGGGAATAAGGGATGTTTTCCAATAACCGGAATTCTATCCCGGGTAGCTGGCCTAATTCCGGCCAGATGTGAAGTAACCACAAAATTTTCTCTAAGGGTAATAGGCAGTCTATCAAGTATTTCCATTTTTCCGGCTTCATTCGGTAAATCGTCGTCGAAGTGACGCTCATAGGTAGATCCACATAAAATTCGCCCCTTTCCCTTAGGCAAAAAGAAGGAACCCCCGTTGTAGATAAAGGTTTCCGGAAAAATGGGACATTCTCCTTCCAAAATCTGTCCTTTCAATGGCATAATAGGAATCCAGTCAAAAAACGAAGTTTTTAAGGATGAAACCCCATTCGCATAAATCAGTTTTTTATAGCCGATTTCAGTATTTCCTAATTCAATTCTGTTTTCAAAAGCATTGACTTTGTCGTCTTCAACCGAATGGGGAAGAAAAAGAACCCCTTTTTGACTTAAAAGAGCCTTTAAGTCTGCTAAAAAAGGAACCATGTTTAACCAACCTGATTGGGTTACGGTGTAACCTCCGAAATTATCATTAAAAATTCCGAGAGGATGGGCTTGGTCTGAGTAGAATGAAAAGCTTTTATAAGGCTCTTCCTCACTTTTTACAGACCAATCGTTGAGGGTGGTAATGTCTGTAAAGGGCCGATAAACGGGTAGTTGAATCAGATGTTTCTTGAGAGGGTCCATCTCAGGCATTTTAAAAAATGCATGGAGGGCCTGAAGCAATTCTTTTGCTTTCCATGTGGGGACAGAAAATCGGCCCGTAATCACATTAAAAAGCCCAGCAGCAACTTGAGAGGCCGCTTTTACTTTTCCGGGGTCGCTTACGATTACCTCAAATCCTGAATTCCAAAGCGTTGCGGCTAATATCAATCCCCCAAGTCCTGCCCCGGCAATCACGATCGGTTTGTCTTTGCTCATTTTTTCGGAAATTCAACGCTTAGTAATGGAACTACAAATAACGTCATTCACTTTTAACCCTTTTCAGGAAAACGCGTGGGTGCTATGGGACGAAACAAAATCGTGCATCATAATTGATCCGGGTTGCTCAAATCGTGAAGAGCAAGGCGAGCTCGTTGAATTCCTAAGTCAAAACCAATTGAAGCCTTCGCTTGTGTTGAATACGCATTGCCATTTGGACCATATTTTTGGCAACCGATTTTTGAAATCGCATTATTATATTCCAATTTGGGCGCCAAAGGGGGAGGAGCAAAATTTGAAAATGGCTGAAGCTTCTGCCCGGTTATATGGTATTCCAAATTTTGAACCCAGCCC
>JAYSVQ010000211.1:0-1987 GCA_043718485.1 Bacteroidota bacterium | reverse complement strand
GGACTCTCAACCAAAATCTTGCCACACAACTTTATTGAATTGTGTGAAGCCTCTATCGCCGTCTTACAGAAAAAGCCTTTTGAGTTATTTCCCGATTTTGCAACCGGCGGTCAGGTGGATGTAAGCCATTATAACCGCGGTGAAAGAAGCGGCAAAGTAAGGGTCCGGGCCAAAATTTCTATTCAGGATAAGAAAGCGTTAATCATCACCGAAATTCCCTACGGCACCACCACTACCAATTTAATTGATTCGATTATTAAAGCCAACGACAAGGGCAAAATCAAAATCAAAAAAATTGATGATAACACGGCCAAAGATGTAGAGATTGTAGTTCAGCTTGCACCGGGAATCAGTCCAGATGTAACCATCGATGCCTTATATGCCTTTACTGAATGCGAATCCTCAATTTCCCCAAATGCCTGTGTGATTATTGATGACAAGCCGCACTTTACCAATGTTCATGAAATTTTAAAGCAATCGACACAGAATACCCTCGTTCTGTTGCGTACCGAACTTGAGATTAAAAAACATGAACTGGAAGAGGCTTGGCATTTCTCTTCGCTCGAGAAAATTTTTATTGAAAAAAGAATTTACCGCGACATTGAAGAAGAAGAAACATGGGAAGGGGTTTTGACGGCAATCGACAAGGGCCTCAAGCCCTATAAGAAAAAATTTAGAAGAGAAATTACAAGGGATGACATCCTGAGACTAACTGAAATAAAAATCAAGAGAATTTCTAAGTTCGACGCTTTCAAAGCAAACGAAGAAATTAAAGACATAGAAAAGAAATTAGAAGAAGTAAACCACAACCTCGCCCACCTCACCCCTTATGCTGTAAAATACTTCAGGGGATTAATCGAGAAATATGGAAAAGGCCGTGAGCGAAAAACAGAAATTCGCACCTTCGACACGATTCAAGCCTCCAAAGTAGCCATCGCAAACCAAAAAATGTACATGAATTCCGCCGATGGCTTTATAGGTACAAGCTTGCGCAAAGATGATTTTGTCTGCGATTGCTCTGACATTGACGACATCATTGTTTTTCGAAAAGATGGCGTAATGATGGTCACCAAGGTGGCCGAAAAAACCTTTGTTGGCAAAAATATTATTTGGGCAGGCGTCTTTAAAAAGAATGATGACCGCATGGTGTATCATATGATTTACACCGACACCGCCGATAAGAAAAGTTATGTGAAACGCTTTCAGGTCATGGGCGTAACGCGCGACAAAGAATATGATTTGGGAAAAGGCACCAAATCCGGAAAAGTATATTACTTCAGCGCAAACCCAAATGGGGAATCTGAAGTGGTTACCGTGAAACTGAAGCCGCGTCCACATTTGCGCAAGACCGAATTCAATTTTGATTTTGGCACCTGCGAAATCAAAGGCAGAGCCGCAGGCGGCAATATCATAACCCGGTATGACATTTCTAAAGTTCAACAAAAAAGTGTGGGCGTAAGCACATTGGGCGGACGGGAAATTTGGTTTGATACAACTGTAAATCGGCTAAATGCCGATGGCATGGGCCAATACCTTGGCAATTTCGAAGGCGACGACAAGATTTTGGTATTGTACGATGACGGCAACTACGAACTCACCGGATTTGAACTCAGCAACAATTACGAGAGCAAAGGCAAGGTGCTGAATTTGATGAAGCTGGAAGAAGAGACCGTGGTCAATGCGATTTACCTCGATGGAAAAATGCAACGTGTTTTTGTCAAAAGATTTCATGTTGAAACCAGCACGCTTAACACCAAGTTTTTTTATATCAGTGAAGAGGCAGGCTCAAAACTAATTTTCGCGACTGCATTTCCATCACCCGTAGTTGAAATTATCCCATCCAACAAAAAGAAAGAAGTCATTGAAGTGGATTTTGATTCTTTCATGGAAGTAAAAGGATGGAAAGCCGTTGGAAATAAATTAACAGATGAAAAAATTGCCTCGGCCCGCTTAGTAAGCTTTGACAAAGAAGCTATGCCTCAATTAG
>JAYSVQ010000022.1:0-8455 GCA_043718485.1 Bacteroidota bacterium | reverse complement strand
ATTCATTTATGTTGGAGGATTTGCAGACTTTAGTTGTTGGCCCAATAACGCATAGCGGAACAGTAGCATGTACAGCCACTGGTTGTTTGACAAATGCTAATTTCCTAAGTGTTGATAATGTTTGTCCCGGCATTTCAACTACCTTTTATAATGAAAGTTTACTTGCCGTTTCCTATCAATGGAAGGTGAATAACGTGTTGGTATCAACATCAACAAATTTGAATTACACCTTTCCAACCGGTGGAAGTTATTCTGTAAAATTAGTTGTAACGGGTGCAAGCTGTGCCGATTCCGTAAGTAAAACCATAAGCGTTCCTGCGGTAGCTGATCCTTTGCCCTCCAGTAATTCACCGATTCCCGTACTCGATACGCTATTTCTTAGTTCCGCAACGATTGCAGGCGCAACGTATGCGTGGACAGGCCCGCAAAGTTTTACTTCAGGGTTACAAGAGCCTTTTATTCCAAGTGCTACCTCTTTGAATACAGGAATGTATTATGTGACGGTAACAGTAGGTACTTGCAGTCGAACCGATTCAACTTATGTTTTGGTCACCTCATCTGTATTTATTAGCGGAAAATGTTTGAGCGCACTCGGGGATTCCATACCCAGTGTCAGATTAGATTTAACCGGCTCAATGGTTGCCAACCAATTAACGCCTATTAGTGGAAATTATTCATTTCTCAATTTGGTTTCGGGAGGGAATTTTGCAGTAACGCCCTCCAAAAACAATGACAATGCAAGAATGAATGGTGTTTCTACCCTTGATATTGTTTTAATCAGAAGGCATATTTTAACTCAAGACACCCTAGATACACCTTATAAGATTTTAGCTGCAGATGTAAATAATTCGAACTCGGTAAGTACATTAGATATAAGTTTAATCCGCGCTTTTGTTTTGGGAATGGATACGACTTTTCCCGGAAACCGGATGTGGGATTTTGTGCTTTCCAGCACAATTTTTTCGAATCCTTTTCAACCTTGGTCACCTTCAGCCCCAGATTCAGTTCGGTATTTCACCAATTTGATGGGCGCAACGCTGAATCAAAATTTTATCGGGATGAAACTTGGGGATGTGAATAACAGTTGGAATCCTTACCTGGCAAAAAGGCAATTTGATGGCGAAATCCTATTCAGTATTCCTGATGTTGGGGGAAGAATGGGTGACTTAGTAAGCATTCCCGTTTCCCCTTTGAGTTTTAAAAAGATGGCCGGAATGCAAGGCACGCTTTCTTGGAATCCGGAGGATTTGGAATGGGTTGGAACCCAAGCCGGCGCAATAAATTGTGTTTTTGGTACGCAAGCAGTGAAGCAGGGCCAATTGAGTTTTACATGGAATGAAGAAGAGGGCGGTGTAAGTTCAATTGAAAATGGCGCAGCCTTTTATCTTTCTTTTAAAATAAAGCGGTCAAAACTTAACAGTTCTGAAATATCAATTGGCCATTCCATTACAAATGCGGAAGCCTATAATGAAAAGTTAGAAGTATTAGAGATTAAAAAGTGGAATCCCAATGCACCAATCATTGAAACCGGAAATCAATTTTCGCTTTATCCCAATCCATCCTCAGAATGGGTTGAGGTCTTAACACCGGAAATGATTGCAGACAGAATTGAAATCTTTGATATGAATGGAAAATTCATTTCCCAATTCTTCCCTACGGTTTCTCTGACCCGCCTCGAAGTAAGTCATTTGGCCGCAGGATTGTATTCGATTAGAGTAATTTCAAAAACCCATTCTCAAACGCTAAAGTTTAGCAAAGCGAGTCGTCCTTAATTTTCTATAAGGGTTTGGAATAAAAGGGAATCAGGCGGTTTGTAAATTATACCAAGGTGATTTCTTCCGGGAGTATATTGATTTTTTTCTCCTTGTAAAGAGTTCCAATTGCCTTTTTAAAGGCTTTTTTGCTCATTCCAAATCGTGAATAAATTTCTGCAGGCTCGCTTTTATCCGAGAAAGGAAGGGAACCCTTGTTCTTTTTTAATTCCTGAATGATTCGCTCCGCATTTAAATCTATGGTGTTTTCAAATCCAATGGGTTGAATAGAGATATCCAATTTATTGTCGGGCCGCACAAGTTTTACAAATCCCCTCAATCTTTCACCAATGCTTAACTCCCTAAAAATCTCGTTATCAAAAATTAAACCTTTATGTTGATTATTTACGATCACCGAAAAACCTAGATCTGTTTTTTGCATCACCATGATTTCGACTTCTTGCCCGGTATGCACAGTTAGCTCTTCATTCTGCAAATATTTTTCAATACGGTTTGTAGCGAAAAGCCTGTCTGTCTTTTCATCAAGCTCGAGGTAAACAATATACCATCGGCCTTCTTCCATTTTTTGACGTTGCTCACGAAAGGGGACCATTAACTCTTTTTCCAGGCCCCAATCTAAAAAAGCCCCAATTTCGGAGACTTCATTTACCTGAAGCAATTCAAATTCGTGTAAAAGAATTTTGGGTCTAAGGTTGGTTGCAATTTTTCGCTCTTCGTTGTCTCGATAGACAAAGACCTCAATTTCATCGCCGATTTCATAAGATTCCGGGCAATATTTATTCGGAAGCAAAACATCTTCGCCCGAAATATCTCCTAAATACAAGCCTACGCTTGTATTTCGCAGGATTTTCAAATCATTGAATTTTCCGACTTCAATCACGAGACAAAACTAATCAAGGCTTTTTGTAAAGGAAGCAGTTGGCCTATTCTTTTTAATGGTTTTTGAGTAAAAAACCTAACAAATGCTATTTTACCTTTCTCACAAACTTACTGAAGATAATAATTTGTTGCCCATTCACTCTGCCTTCAATTTGTTCAGGATTTCCATCTACGAGAAAAATATTTCGAACCGCAGTTCCTCTTTTCGCTGTTTGGGTGCTGCCTTTTACTTCCAATGATTTAATAAGCACGACAGTATCGCCTTTTTGTAGCAGCGTCCCAAAGCCATCAACATGTTGATTTGCACGTTGCAGGGCTCTAAATTCCTCTTCTGCTTTTGCCCAAGCCAATGTTTCATCGTCGATAAGAAGGGAATCTAACAAGTCTTGCGGCCAGCCTTCTTCGGCTATTTGATTTAACATTCTCCACACGATTACCTGAACCGCCTGGACCTGACTCCACATACTTTCATTCAGACACCGCCAATGATTGAGTTCTATATTTTCAGGATTTTCGATTTGGTCTCTGCAGGTTTCACACAAAAGACAATTTGTATTTGAAATGCCGTGTGGAGCGTGAGAAACCGAAAATAGTTGAAGACCATTTATTCCATTGCATAACTCGCATTTTGATTCAGCTCTGGCCCAAATTTCTTTTTCCATTTATTTTGATATTTTATTGGCGCTGCAAGGTAGTCAATCTATCCTGGGTATGGGTGTAAACCTTTCATGGGAAAGCCCCTATAAAAAAAATATAAAAAAAATTATTTTGATTCGGAGAGGCGAAGGTTTTGGTTTCTGATTCTTCGGCAAAGCTCTGTCATAATTCCGCGAATAACCTCAGGACGCTCGGTCATCAAATCAAAGAAAGGTTCCTGGTCGATGCGTAAAAGAATACAATCTTCAATAGCGGTTGCTGATGCCGACCTTGGCTCTGTGTCGAGCAAAGCAAGCTCACCAAAAAAGTCTTTGTATGCGAGGGTTGCCAATTGGGTGCTTTCATCATGAATTTGAATTCTGCCCGATGAAATAATATACATGCACGAACCTAAATCACCTTTTCTGAAAACGATTTTTCCCTTTTCAATCGATTCCTCCTCTACAATACCTGCAACTTCTGAAAGTACTTGTTCCGGGGTTTCTGAAAAGAGAGAGGTGGATTTTAATAACATTACTTTCTCAATGAGAGAAAGTAATGTGTCGGAATGGTGGCCAAAGGTTTGCATATCTTTTAGGGTTTGACTTACGGTAAGTGATTCGATAGTTGTTGGATTGGAAATGTTTAAATTTAGGTTGACCTCTGATAATTGGTTTATAGCGACGGCCCTTGTCCATGGATGGGTTAGGCCTAATTCATTTTGAAAAATAAAAGCAGTTAAGTGAACGTGTTTAACCGCTGGATTTATTTTTAATTTTTTTGCCTTTTCTGTGAAAGATATGGAATCGAGAAGAATCACAAAAGGAGTGGCTAAATTTACAGGTAGTACTTTTTCGAGTAATTCAAGACAATGGCCCAGAGAATCGCCTGCTTTTCCTTTTGCACTCATCCACATTTCACGCGCATTGTTTATCGCCCGATTGTCGAAGTAAAAAGAGAGAATAATAAAGCACCGTTGAATGGCTTGATCAAATTCTGTTAGTAGTGCATTTTTGAGAAGCCCTTTTGGGTCTAAGAATTCACGGTTTTCTATGTAGTGGGATAAGGTGGCAGCGTGCTGGGTACATTCAATAAACTCTAAAATCCAAAACGCACGGTCTTGTTTCTTGCCAATGTATCCAGCCTTTCTCAAGTGGTTGAGCAGGGCAATTTTTTTCCAAAAGGGAGAGATTTTATATTGTTGAAGAAGAAAGGAATAGTTGTTTTTTGTGCCTGCAATTCTTAAAAGTGCCTCACTCAAATGCGTATCGCTTAAACGGTCTTTCCACAAATCAGAAAGAGAAATTAAAATGGAATCATCAAATTGAGATAATGCATGAATGGATTTAATTCTCAATTCTTTTTGATCGACACATTTTGCTAATGGAATAAATAGTTTCGGGTTCTTGATTTTTGCCGCAGCTTCTACAGCAGCTTCTCTCACCCTAAAATCAGGGTCTTGTAACGCGACCTCAATGGGTTTGTAAAAATTATTTTGTTGCAGTTTTCCTACTAATGAAATGGCTTCGCGCCTTTCGATCGCATTTTCGGATCGTAAAAGCTGCATTAATTTTTGACCTGCCGGAATAATACCTTCAAGACCACCATGGCGAATCATTCCTTCAATTGCTGCGATTTGAATGGATACATCTTTGTGTTCTAGCCATTGGTTTGCCGTTTCTTCGTCGATATCTTTTGCGCATGCTGCCCAAACGATTATCGCTAAAATGGATTCTTCTTTAAGATTCGATGAAGTTAATTTCCAAATTTTGGGAAGCAAGTTTTCGTTTGGCTTAAATTCTAACCTACCTAAAGCAGCCATTCTAATCGAGGGATTGGGCGATTCCAAAATGTTTTCCAATATTTCTATAGGAACTTCCTGATTTTGATTTTTAAGCCATTCAAAAGCGAAAAGCACTTCTTCTGGTTGTTTGCTTTTTAGTTTTTCGAAAATAAAAGAATTCGCAATGGATTCACCCATTAAAAAAGCACTTCCACCAATGAAACGCTTTTCGAGTGATTTTCGAATGGTGTTAAAGTACAACAAATCAGCTCTTAAGACATACATCCACCATCCGCCTAAAAAAAGCAAACTAAATACAGATGCGAGTAAAAGGAGTTGATTGGGAAACACATTTGAAAGAATGAGGAGCAAAAAACCAGCAAAAATGATGGCTATGGGGTCAGATACACTTTTTACTACTCCATGCCCATGCAGTCTTTCTTCCCGGCCTAAGGGTTGAAATAGGGCAAGAAAAGCAGGGTCTTGTATGGAATATTTAATAATTTCTGCACCTAAAACGGTGATGCCAAATAAAATAAAAATGGAATTTCCTGTATTCTGAAAAAAGATAAGAATGAGAATGGATAGTAGGGTAAAACTTAATGTGGCGGGTAAAAAGCTTAGCGTTCCCTTTATGCCCAATTTTTCAATGAGCCTGCCTGAGAACAAAAATTTTGTTAAGGTTATTACTCCATATCCAATTGAGAAAAAGCTTCCTAAAAATCCAGCGAGTTCGGCATCGGTTGCATATCTTGCTTTTACTTCAACTAAAAAAGAATAATCGACAAGAGAAAGAACGGTAGTCGCAAAAAAACTAATAATTGCTAAGGAATTAATAAATTCATTTTTGGATAAGCGCCGTAAAAGTGACTCAGGGGATACAGAGAGGAAGGCTTTTCTGTCTCTATTATTTTCGTGTTTGCCCTGATGTGCATGTGAATGAGCAGAGTGGCTAAGCCCGGATTCAATACTTTTAAATTTAGTACCAGATACAATTCCCCTCAGAATTAACCAGCCTATAAGAAAAGACACGGCTGCAGGAAGTAACATATCTTCAATACTGCCTCCTGATTTTGCGATGTAATAGGCTAATGCATATCCCAATAATTTTGCCGGCACATCTCCTGAACTAATCAGCCCAAAAATTCTTTTACTTTGTCTGACATCAAAAAGCAGGGCCGACAAACCCCAAAATTCTAGGTTGCCTAAAAGATAAACAACCCGATGCCAAACCATAAGTAGAAAAATGGCGATGGCACCCATCCAAAAGTTTAAGCCAATCCAAAAAAGGAAAATTGAAACCGTTAAAAAAAGGAGAAGTGCAGGCAGGAACTTCGACAACCTGAAATTGTGTTCTAAGCTCGCATAAATTCTTCCTGAAATGAGCAATGAAACCCCGCCTAAAATGAAAATCCAGGCAAAGGATTTGGTTTCAAAGTGAGCCAAAAAGAGGGCGCTCCCTATGGTATATAGAAGGGCGGTTCCAAAACCAAGAAAGAAATGGTGGAAGAATAAGTCCCGTACAAGGGCTCCCTCTCCCATCCTGAGATTAAAAATGCGGTCAATTAATCTGTTTTTTGACAAAATGGCGAATAAGTTGGGGCTTCCCAAACCTGAAATCCTCTATTCTAAGCCAAATTAAAGCAAAAATTATTCAAAATACGGGTAATAAAACGATAGAAATTCCTCTAAATATTAGACCTATGAACGAAAATGTTTATTTTGCGAGCAGAAACGACGAACGAAAAAATGAACATTCCCCAGTTCAGGGAATTTATAATAGACAAACTAAGGAACGAACTTCCGAACGACTTGTATTACCATTGTCCGGAACATACTATGGATGTTTTTGACAGTGCCACTCGTATTGCAAAAGAAGAAGGAATTTTGGATGCCGATATTAAAATTATTCAATTGGCTGCCTTGCTTCATGATATTGGTTTTACGCGGAACTATGCAGAGCACGAAATCGTAAGTCAAATTATTGCAAAGGAGATTTTGCCTGATTGGGGTATTTCCCCGACCATGATTGAAGTGATTTGCGAATTGATTGAGGCTACCCGAATTCCCCAATCCCCCCGATCGCATCTCGCTGAAATATTGTGCGATGCTGATTTGGATTATTTAGGTCGAAATGATTTTGGAACAATAGGGGATACCCTTTTCAAAGAATTTTTAGAGCATGGAATTGTAAAAAATAGACAAGAGTGGGACCAAATTCAAATTCGGTTTTTGTCTAATCACCATTACTTCACACGTTTTGGCAAAACTATGCGAGAGCCTGAGAAGCAATTGAGGTTAAAAGAACTCAGGAAAAAATATTCTTCCGAGACCTAGTCTTTATTTTTAAATGACCGCATTAGGTTGAATTTAATCATCAACCTCATCAACTTTAAGTATATGCATCAAACGATGCGCAAAGGGAGCGAAAAAAGTTGCCACGGTACTTAAAAACACAACTCCACTGAAAAGAGCGTATGCCGATGCAAATAATTTTGCTGAATTTGATTCCATTTTGGATACTGGGCCCATTCCCGTTAAAATCATGGCTGCGTTGTAGAGGCTGTCAACCCATGATAATTTACCCAAATAGTGGTAACCCAAAATTCCAATTCCTAATGAAAATGCTAAAAGGGAAATCGAGATGAGCGCATATTTGAAAACTCGTTTCGCAAAATCCTTCGGTGGAAGGATATTTTTATTTGTATTTTTCTTTGTTTCTGTTTCTCCAGTCATACTTCTGCAAGTTAGCCGTTGAACTAATTTCATCCATTATTTTTCATTTGAAAATTACTCACCGTAATTTTCAAATTGGGCCTTTACATGTTGCAAGGCCTTTTGAGTGCAATAAGATTGGTAGGGTACAGAAAATATCGGCCCCAATAGCTTTGTTAAAATATTTCCGGGACTAGAAAAGGTGTGTATAGTAAATTGGAGCCTTTCATCTTTTTGTTCCAGGCAAAAAGTGGAAATCCCCTTTTCTACATGGCCATCAAGCGTTTCATAGCTGAACCCTTTTTTTGCGGCTTCGTCAATAATTTCCTTTATCCTAACTCCAAATACTATTTTTTGGGAAAATATTTTTGTAGGCGGCAAAAATACTTGTTGAACAATCGTGTCTCCAATTTTCATCTTTCGATTTTCAGGCCCCCATTCGGTTAAAAAAACCATAATGTTTTTCGGAAATATTTTGTAATCGAAAAGTAGTGAAGTTCCAAAAGGGTTAATGCCTTTGGTTGATTTGAGTTCAATTGTGCTTTTCGATTCTTTTAATTTGGAAATCTCATACGGAATAACACTGCATTTTTTTAATCGCCCAAGGTGGTATTTGAAATTTGGCGTTTGGTCTTTAAGAAATATTTTCATGAATGCCCGTGCCCTTAAA
>JAYSVQ010000210.1:0-1987 GCA_043718485.1 Bacteroidota bacterium | reverse complement strand
GTGCAAGATTCCAGGCCAAGTATTTCGGTATTTCATTCACGAAATCTGGGTTCAACTTTAAAGCCTCAATCGTTTGGCCGGCAATTATTTCTTTATTTACAAGAAGATAACCGGCTTTTGCGGTGAAATAATCCATTGTCATCCAATCAGGTACATGCCAATTGGGTACCCCGTTTATGAGAGAGGTAAAATAATCAGACCAGGAAATGGCTACGGTAATATTGCCAATCGCATATTCCATGATAAGGGCCCAGCCAATAATCCATGCGAATAGTTCCCCGAAGGCTACATAAGAATAGGTGTAGGCACTGCCTGAAACGGGAACGAGCGACGCAAATTCTGCATAGGCAAAGGCAGCAAAGCCGCATGCGACGGCAGTAAAAATAAAAAGCAAAACAACCCCCGGCCCCCCAGCCGCTGAAGCCTTGCCTATTGTGCTAAAAATGCCCGCACCCACAATTGCAGCAATTCCAAACGCTGTTAAATCCCTGACGCCTAAATGGCGTGAAAGTTTGTGACCCCCCTCTTCCGTATCTGAAAGCCCTTGTTTGAGAACCTGCTCAACCGTCTTTTTGCGAAAAAGGTCGTTAAAATTCATGAATTTTATGTTTTGTAGCGCCTAATTTAAGAAATGCACTTGCACATACTATTTTTTGCTTGAATTCTTTTTGAAAAAAGTTTTCTTTTGAAAAAAAATTGAAAAATGGCAAAATTTAAAATTTCAAAAAGATCAAACGGCGAGTTTCAATTCAATTTAGTTGCAGGCAATGGAGAAGTGATTCTTACCAGTGAATCTTACGGACGAAAAGAGGGCTGTCTCAATGGAATTGAATCGGTGAAAATCAATTCAAAAGATCTTGAAAAATTTGAAATGCGAATCTCAAAGGATGGAAAGCGCTACTTTGTCTTGAAGTCAAATAATGGCCAAATCATAGGACAAAGCCAATTGTGCAGTTCAGAAGATGGATGTGAAAACGGCATTGATTCCGTTATGAAAAACGCACCCAAGGCTGAGATTGAAAAAGAAAAAGAGGATTAATTCTCTTCTTCTAAAATTAAATCTGTTGAATGTTTTTTTAACATTTCCAAAGCCAAATCAATGGTAGATTGATGTGTGCGAAAGGAAAGGCAGGCCATGCGTAACCATACCTCGCCCTTCAGGCGAGTTGAGCTTACAAAAACCCTTCCGTCTGCATGCATTCTTTCCGTTAATTTTTCGGTAAGGCGATTGGGGTCTCCACTTCCCGGGTTTAATCTAAACGTTGAAACAGACAATTCCGGGTCAGGGCCGGCTTCCATTCCGGGTATCTCTGTTATTTTTGTGTGGAAGTAAAGGGCCAAAAGTCTTTTCTCTTCTAAACAGGCCTTGAATGGACCAATTCCAAATAATTGTAAAGGAAGCCACATTCTTAATCCTCTAAAATGTCGGGTGAGTTCAGGTGATAAATCAGCAGGGGAAAGGGAAGTAGGATTCTTAAACGCATCTTGCATGTAATTGGCTTTATAAAAATGCGAGCGATTCAAATCTTCCACTTTTTTTATGAGAACTGCGCCGATTCCATAAGGAAGAAATAAACCTTTATGGGGATCAATCACAACCGAATCTGCTTTTTCAATTCCCTTAAATTTTTCCTTCAGTTCATCAACAAGCAAAAAGAAACCTCCATAAGCCGCATCAACATGAAACCATAGATTTTCTTTTTCTGCAATTTCTGAAAGTGTTTGCAGGGGATCGATTGACCCAGTATCGGTTGTACCTGCAGAAGCTACCAGCAACCAAGGTTTTAATCCCTCTTTCTTATCTTTTTCAATTTGTTCCTGCAAAGCAAATGCAGACATTCTCGAGCCTTCATCCATTGAAATCAATCGGACTTTACATTCTCCAAGACCTGCAATTCGAATCGCTTTATATACGCAGTGATGAACTTGTTCAGTTAGGTACACTACAGATTGATCAAAGTCTCTGGCTTTCATTTCTCTTGCATCG
>JAYSVQ010000209.1:0-1992 GCA_043718485.1 Bacteroidota bacterium | reverse complement strand
TTTAGGATTTTGGTTGATTAAGGAAAGCAAACTATTGAGTTGAAAAGGGAAGCCCGTAATTAAATTGCAATCTTGAATTTTCATTAAGTAATTGTTGTTTAAAATAAAGCCATGGGCAACTATTTATTGAAAGGCCAGCAAAGTGAGCGACTGCATTACCGAAAAGTAGAAGAATCTGATTTTGACACTTGGTTAGCTTTTTGCGCAGAGCCCGAATCATTGCGATACATTTTTTCTCTTCAAGACCAATTACGCGCACCCATGGAAAAATGTAAATTGTGGTTTGAAAGGGTGTTTGAGCGATATGAAAAAGGTTCGGGTGGAATGAATGCACTCATAGAAATTTCCGCTCAGGCTTTTGTTGGCCAATGTGGTTTATTGGTCCAAACGGTAGATGGAATTGAGGAATTGGAAATTGGCTATGCGATTATGCCTGATCAAAGAAAAAGAGGGTATGCCTTGGAGGCAGCCCGTACATGCAGAGACTTTGCCTTTAAAAACAATTTTAGTACATCCCTTATTTCCATTATCAATCATGGAAATGAGGATTCAATAAAAGTGGCCGTCAACAACGGAATGTCTTTGGAAAAAAATACCATTTACAAAGAGGTTGACGTGCATATTTATAGGATTGAAAAAGGAGAATGGAAGAGGCTCATGAAGTAAGCTTAAATGAACAAGGCCCTCAGGTATTACCCAAGGGCCTTGCAAAGATGAAGAAATCAGGGTTAAAATTTTACCAATGATTTCTTTCCGATCAATCCCTTGTCCAGGTTGTATGCCATTACAAAATAAACGTCAGGCGCAAGAGATGAAATATCTATGCTTCCTGCAGGTGAAATGCTGCCTTGAACCTTTTGCCCCATCATGTTGTAAACTTCGACATAATCGATTTTTACGGTCTTGCAGACGAGGGTTACAGCATCAGAAGCAGGGTTTGGAAACAATTGCAATACTGATTTTTCTCCTGTAAACGGGTCCCTGGAAATAAAAAGTCCATCGAAAAGGGTATTTACATTTACCCCTACGGACATGCCGAGGGTGAGACCAGTAGTAATTCCGAAAGAGTAGTGAATGCCGCCATACAACCTTGAAACAGCAGTTTCAGAAGCACAAGAATCGAAAGAAGGGAAGCTTCTTGGGCCCCCAAAATTCGCACCATGTGTGCTGTCTATAAAGGAATAAGAAGTTCCAAATAAGGATTCCATTATTTCGCTCATCGCACCCGATTGTGAAGAGTGTCCACTTGGATATTCGGGAAAGGGAGGCGTGCCAATCAGGGAAACAAAACCGGTATCAATATTCGCTTTGATATAGGTTGTTGGGCGCAGGCAATTGTAAATATACTTCGTTTTCCAACATGCTAGAAATGCCTCTGACATAGCTACACCCATTTTAGCATAGGCCAACGCAGCAACTTCGAGGTTTGAGTTTTCATGGACTAAAATATTATGAAGCATGGAAATACTGTGACCGGGAGGGGTGATGGATGCCGTTCCATCAGCCCAATATTGGGCAATGGTTACTTGGCCTGCAGTATTGTTGGCTACCTGATCCCGAACCTCTTTTGCATAAGCATAAAAAACAGAAAGCGTATCTGTTGAAAAGGTTGGAGGAGGACCCGGAATTACAGTTGTGGTATCTGCGGTTATAAAGGGCCTGTGTGATCCCCAATAAGGTTGCATGGCCGTTTGTACACCTACCGGTACCCATAAGCCGGGCCCTGCAGGGGGTACATAGCTACCGGAAAAATTTGAAGTATAGCTTTGGTGTCCGCCATCGGTTTTAGAAAATTCCCACATGTCGTCAGCAATGGCCTCACCATAGGTTTTGGAATCGGTGAAATCTTGTGCAGGAATTTGGCCCTGAAACAGGGTGTTATAATAATCCCGAATGGCATGTAAAGAATCTTTGTTAGTCGTGTTTGCATTCGCCCAAAGACTATCCATAATAGAAGCCAATGCATTGTTTGCCACGGTCGGCCAATGGTAA
>JAYSVQ010000208.1:0-5720 GCA_043718485.1 Bacteroidota bacterium | reverse complement strand
CGCCACAAAGTGCTGCCGATCCTGCCATTTCTTTGCTGCCAGCCACGATTAAGACGTGGCCGAAACTTCCTTTATGTGAATTAGAATGCCGGGGAATGTATTTTTCTTGACACCACTTGGGCGTAATCAAGGTGCAATCCTGCGATTGCGCTTGAAGAACTTGAGAAAAAACGCCAATATCTGCGACGACTATTTCTCCGCAAAATGCCGCTGCGGGTTGAACAAAATGACATCGTTTGGGCTGCTGAAAGGTAAAACTAAAGTCAGCCCTAATCGGAATTGTCAATACATTTCCTGTGTCTGCATTTAAACCACTTGGCAAATCAACGGCAACTACGGGTAGGGTTTGGGCTCGAAAATAAGTGACCATTTCTGCAACGCTACCCTTTAGCGCATCCTTTATTCCGGTACCGAGAAGCGAATCAACTAAAACAGTGTTATCTGAAAATAAAGACGCTGGATTATTTTTCTTTTCTTCCCATTCAAAAAAAAGAATGCCGGTCCTTTTTAAAATTTCAAAATTGCTTTTTGCATCACCCTTAAGGTTTTCTGGCGAGACAGAAAAAACAAGGCTTACGTTTTTATTTTTTTGCCAAAGGTATCTTGCTGCAACAAGTCCATCTCCGCCATTATTTCCGGGGCCGGATAAAATTAAAAACGCTTTTTGGCCGTATTTTTCATCAAGGAATTCTGCAAGTTTTCTCCCTGCATTTTCCATAAGAATAAGAGAAGGGAAGTTAAACCGTTCTTGCATTTCCGCATCTAACTGGCGGCTTTGCTCTGCATCAACGAGTAACATGATAATTTGAATGTGAAAAAAGCGCTGCCAGCGATTCCTGCCATTTTACCTCTGCCCCATTTTCGAATACAGTACCCAGCACAACCAGATCTGCTCCTGCCTCTAATGCATTGCGAATATCTTCTATCGTTTTCATTCCCCCGCCAACAATGATGGGCATTTCTACCGCTTTTCTTACCGCAGAAATTAAAGCGGGGGGAACGGGTTTTTCTGCTCCACTGCCGGCATCAAGATACACGATTTTCATTCCAATATATTGAGCAGCAAGCGCGGTATTGGCAGCAATTTCTGGTTTTTGGGCTGGCAATGGCAACGTAGCACTCATATAATGCGCGGTAGTCAATGAGCCTGACTCAACCAACATATAAGCCGTTGAAATCACTTCCATTCCCGATTTTTTCAACATTGGCGCCGCAATTACGTGCTGTCCAATTAACAAATCTGGATTTCGACCGCTGACTAAAGAAAGAAAAAAAATAGCATCAGCGTCGGTATTTACCTGGCCCGCATTTCCCGGAAATAAAACCACGGGGAGATTATATTTTTTTTTAAGGAATTTTACAGATTCCTTTCCCATATCTTCTGTAAGCAGACTTCCCCCAAACATCAGAAAAAGAGGGCTTGGAAAAACAAGATCTGCTTTCAAAAAAGTATCTGCTTTATCGGGGTCAACCAATAAAGCAAAGGCCTTTTTTCCTTTTTCTCTTAGTTGCAATATGGAATCGAGAACCGTCAATTCTCAAAGATACTCTTCAGGCGTGTGAATCAGAAAAGTGCAGGCGAAAATCAATGCCCAAAGCTAAAAAAAATGGAAGGCGTTTAGCCGTTCATAGAGAGCAAAAACTCTTCATTTGAGCGTGAAAGGCGCAAGCGGTCTTGCAAAAACTCCATCGCTTCGATTGGGTTCATGTCGGCCATATATTTTCTCAGTACCCAAATACGGCTTAATTGCTTTTCTGGAACCAGTAAATCCTCTCTTCTTGTACCTGATGCTACCACATCCATTGCCGGCCAAATACGGCGATTTGCAATTCTACGGTCAAGTTGCAATTCCATATTACCCGTGCCCTTAAATTCTTCGAAAATCACTTCGTCCATTTTGGAACCCGTGTCAATCAAAGCGGTTGCTAAAATGGTAAGAGAGCCTCCTCGCTCTAGGTTTCTGGCTGCGCCAAAAAAGCGTTTAGGCTTGTGAAGCGCATTTGCATCGACACCGCCAGATAAAATCTTTCCCGAAGCGGGCATACAGGTGTTGTGGGCGCGCGCGAGGCGCGTAATTGAGTCGAGTAAAATAACCACGTCGTGGCCACACTCCGAAAGGCGTTTTGCCTTTTCAAGGGCAATGGCAGCTACTTGAACATGGCGGTCTGCTGGCTCGTCAAAGGTGGATGAAATTACCTCTGCATTTACATTTCGGGCCATATCGGTAACCTCCTCAGGTCGCTCATCAATCAACAAAATAATGAGGTAAACTTCGGGGTGATTTCTGGCGATTGCATTCGCAACTTTTTGCAGAAAAATTGTTTTTCCGGTTTTCGGTTGTGCAACAATTAATCCGCGCTGGCCTTTTCCAATCGGCGAGAACAAATCCAAAATTCGCATTGATAAATCCTTTTCATCAGGATTATCTACGTTGAATTTCTCATCCGGAAAAATGGGAGTCTGGTGGTCAAAGGGAATGCGGTCTCGCACATCTTCGGGACTACGACCATTGATCATTTCAATTTTGAGAAGGGCAAAATATTTTTCGCCTTCTTTTGGGGGCCGAATGGAACCCATAATTGTGTCTCCCATTTTAAGGCCATGGGCCTTAATTTGATTTGGAGATACATATATATCGTCTGGAGAGGGAAGGTAGTTGTATTCAGCAGAACGCATAAAGCCATACCCTTCCGGAATCACTTCCAATACGCCCTGATTTGAAATTAACCCTTCAAACTCATAGCCAACCTTTGCGCTCTTTTCGTCATCATATCCCCCGCCACCGCCCATAGGTCTTTCCTGTTGTTGAGCAGGGCGCTCATATCTTCTTTCGTTACGATCGTTTCTTTCGTTAAAATTCTGATTGAATCGCTCTTGTTGTTGAGGAGGCGGTTGATTTTGCCGCTCTGGTCTTTCCTCATTTCTCTGTTGGGGATTATTTTCAGAGCCATACAGTTTTCGATAATCTATTTTATTTCCGCCTTGCCTTTGGTTTCCCTGATTCGGATTGTCTCGGTTGGGGTAATCCCTATTTTGATTTTCTCTGTTTGGGTTGTCTCGATTTTGATTGTCCCGATTCGGGTAATCTCTATTTTGATTTTCTCTGTTCGGATTGTCTCGATTTTGGTTTTCCCTGTTTGGATTGTCTCGATTCTGGTTTTGATTGGGGTGGTTTCTTCCTCCACCGCGATTGTCAAAATTTCTATCGTTCTGTTGGTTGGGTCGCCTCTCTGGCCCGGGGCCACTTTGTGGGGGCTGTGACTGTGCCTCTTCTGTGGGGGGTTTGGGTCTGTTTTTTACGGCATTTTCCACCGCGCCCAAAATTTTGCTTTCCTTTTCAGGGGCATCCTCAGCTTTGGGGCGCTTTCTTTTTACTTTTTCATCGACCTCTTCCTCCACTTCTTTTGTGGCTTTGCCACGTTTTTTAGCCGAGTCCCCGCTTTTTGCAGAGGTCTTAAGAATTTTTTGAATTAGGTCTTGCTTCTTGAGCTCCTTATAGCCTGGGACATCAAGTTTTTTTGCGATCTCCTTTAGATCAGCAAGCAGCAACCCTGATAGGTCTGCAAGTTCGTACATAAACAGAATTTGAATTGAATCAGTTCAGAAATGTTAATTAAATGGAAAAATGATTCGGGTGGAAGTTGTTCCGCAGATGAAAAACAGAAGGTTTTGCGGAGAATTACAACTCAAATAACGGAAAGCATGTTTAGTTTTGCAAAATAATTTGATTTATAAGCCACATTTTGGCTTTTTTTAATAAAAAAACAGAAAAACCCTCATTTTCATGATTGATATTTTAACCATTCGGGAAAATTCAGAGATGGTGCTTGAACGCCTTTCAAGAAGAAACTTGCCACATGCCAAGGATGTAATTTCAAAAATTCTAATCCTTGATGTTGAGAAAAGAAAAATTTTAACTGCATTAGAGGAAGGACGGGCAGAAATGAATCTCATATCAAAAAGCGTTGGACAACTCATTGCTTCCGGGAAAAAAGAAGAGGCAGAAATTGCAAAAACACGAACCGGAGAAATAAAGGAGCAAATACGACTCAATGAAGAAAAGCTGGCACAAACAGATGCGGACTTAATCGAAAACCTGCTCATTCTTCCCAACATGCCTCACCCTTCTGTGCCTTTTGGGAAAACACCCGAAGACAATGTGACGGTTTTTCGCAACGAGATCAGCGACACTTTTCCCGATTGGATGTTGCCACATTGGGAATTGACCAAGGCACACAACTTGATTGATTTTGACCTGGGCGCAAAAATCGCCGGCGCTGGCTTTCCGGTTTATATTGGAAAAGGAGCAAAACTTCAGCGGGCACTTATTGCCTATTTTTTGGAGGCTGCAGAACAGGCCGGATATATTGAAATCATGCCTCCTCTTTTGGTAAACGCAGATTCCGGATATGGAACAGGCCAACTGCCTGATAAGGAAGGCCAGATGTATTACGTTGAGCTTGATGACTTATATCTGATTCCTACAGCAGAAGTTCCCATTACAAACCTATATCGTGATGTAATTGTAAAGGAACAGGATTTGCCCATAAAAAACTGTGGTTACACGCCCTGTTTTAGAAGGGAGGCCGGCTCATATGGCAAAGATGTAAGAGGATTAAATCGACTGCATCAATTCGATAAAGTTGAGATTGTGCAAATCGCCTCCCCCGAAAATTCATATGATTTGCTGGAAATAATGGTCGAGCATGTAAAAAGTTTGTTGAACGCCCTCGAATTACCGTATCGCACACTATTGCTTTGTGGAGGAGATATGGGCTTCGCATCTGCAAAAACTTTTGACATGGAGGTTTTCAGCGGAGGCCAAAAGAAGTGGTTAGAAGTGAGCTCTATTTCGAATTTTGAGAGCTTTCAAGCCAACAGGATGAAGCTTCGCATAAAAGATGCGACAGATAAAAAAACCCGATTGGCACACACCCTCAATGGAAGCGCGCTCGCCCTTCCGCGAATAATGGCCTCATTAATTGAAAATCACCAGCAAGCAGATGGGAGCATTCGCATTCCAGCGGTGCTTCACAAATTCACCGGATTTGAGAAAATTGGGTGATGTATAATACCCTGTTTTCCGCAAAGGCAATTTCTTAACTTGCTCAATCGGGATGCAATCTGTATTTATTAGATGTTTGTTAATTGTCTCCGTGTTTCTTTTTGTGGGAACAACACATGGCTATTCACAAAACGCAAAATCAATTGCGCATAAAAAAAAGAAAAAAATCACCCTTTTGCCTTCTGGAATTGCATACGCCTCCTTTTTCAAAACCCATCTTAAAGAAATTGAAGACTCCAGTTCTTTTTTTCGAATTCGAAATGAACTAAAAGAAAAATTTGAAGGTCGGGGTTTTGCTGAGTTTAGTTTTGATTCATTGGCTTTTGATAGCAACGGCGTTTTCGCAAACATTCATTTGGGGCCCATTTATTTTTTGGATTCGGTTTCGGCAGAAAACCTTTCTCAAGCGGTCGTGCGTAAATCCAATTTTTCAGAAGAGCAATCCAAGCCGAGGGTTTATTCCCGGGTTAACGTCGAAAAATCATTAGCCGGTGTCTTAGACAATTTTCAAAATGCGGGCTATCCCTTTGCACGATTTGACAGCTTACAAAGCCGTTTTGTTAAGATAAACGATACAATCCACGCCTTTCTTTCCTGGCAATTTGAGCCCGGAGGGTTTGTGAAAACAGACTCAATTCAAATTCTTGCAAAAGT
>JAYSVQ010000207.1:0-2003 GCA_043718485.1 Bacteroidota bacterium | reverse complement strand
GTTTCCATTTTAGGAATCTCTGCGCCTTCCTTTTTTGCGGGCATCATTATCTTATGGTTTTTTGGCGTATATCTCGGTGACTGGACGGGCTTGCCCATCACAGGTTACATTTTTGAAGAAAGCCCCCTCGGCACAGTAACCCGATGGAATGCCCTCATTTTGCCAAGTTTGGCACTCGGCATTCGCCCTTTATCTGTAATCATTCAACTCACGCGAGACTCAATGATCGAGGTAAAAAGCATGGATTATATTCGCACTGCAACCGCAAAAGGGTTAAGCCCTTGGGTCGTAATGCTCAAACACACACTTAGAAACGCGCTCAATCCTGTCCTTACCTCAATCTCCGGATGGTTTGCTTCCCTTCTTGCAGGTGCATTCTTTATCGAATACATTTTTGGCTGGCAGGGCATCGGCCAATTAACCATCGACGCATTAGGAAAAAACGATCATCCCCTCGTATTGGGATGTGCGATTTACATAGGCTTTGTGTTCGTAGTCATTAATCTGCTGGTCGATTTACTTTACGCTCGCCTCGACCCAAGAATCCGTTTGCGCTAAATGGAAACCAAGGCTCAAAAAATAATTCTCATCGGCTTTATGGGTGCTGGCAAAACCACCGCCGGAAAAATATTGGCGCAGAAAAAAGCTATTCCCTTCATTGATTTGGATGAGGAAATTGAAAAGGAGAAAGGAAAAACAATAGCTGAATTATTTGAATCTTTAGGTGAAGAAAAATTTCGTTTGATAGAATCCGAAACCCTAATCAAAACCCTTCAAAAACCCGGCGCCTATATATTAGCCAGCGGCGGGGGAACCCCATGCGATGCCTCCAATCTCGCACTCATGAAAAAAGAAGCCATTCTCATCTTTTTGAATCCCTCAAAAAATACCCTCGAAAAAAGATTATCCGATAAGCAAAAGTCAAGACCCTTGCTAAAAACGAATGACCTTCACGCACTTTTAAATAAGAGATTACCAATCTACAGCCAGGCTGATTTTCAATTGCCCATTCGGGAAAATGAAACGGCAGAAGAAACCGCCCAAAAGCTATATCTTTTAATTAGCTGATTCGGCAAACTTCTTAAAGTCAACCAGAAACTTCATCGACTGTTTCTTAAATGCGCCCGGCATTAAAAAACCAATCACCTTCATCATGAATGTAGTAAATTGAAACTCGGTTTCAGAAACCCAACGTGTGCGCTTGCCTTCAATATCATAAAAAAGGTTTTTCTGAATATTGAAAACCCCTTTGGCCTCATAGGTCCCCGAAAATTCCTTAGGCAAATTCCTGACCGTAATTGTCTCAATCATCTCAAGCTCACCTTTGCCCATTTTATACTTGAGCGTTGACTTTGCGCCCGCTTGCCCTGGTGTTCCACTCAAAGGCGCAAAGCTGATGAATCCCTCTTGCCAATGCTTCATATTATCGGGGTTATCAAACAACTCAATGAATCTGGCGATGGAAACATTGATTTCAATTTCTGTTGAATATTTCATAACGAATGCTTTTGAGGCGAAAAATTAAACAAAATATGCCTTCAATAGCAAACAAATAGCCTTTATTCTCTATTGGCGCAGAAATCGCTTTATTCCTATCTTTCGTTGCCCAAATCAATATGCATGGCAAGCCCTAAAAACAACCGCGCCCTCATTTTAGACGATGCCGGAATCCGTTCCAAACTCATGCGCATTGCCTATGAAATCTATGAATCCAACTACGGACAAAAATCTTTGGTTCTCATAGGCATTGGTCCGCAAGGGGGCTACATAGGAAAAGCACTCGCTAAAACCATCGAGAAAATTTCCCAAATACCCGTTGAATTTATTTCAGCCCAGAAAACAGAAGACGAAATTGGGATTGAACTAAAACATACAGCACCCGGAAAATTAATTAAGGGTAAACACATTATCATCGTTGACGATGTGCTGTATTCAGGAACCACCATGTTTCGTGCAACAGCGGTTGTGCTCAACTTTAAACCCAAACGCATTGAAACGGCAAC
>JAYSVQ010000206.1:0-2003 GCA_043718485.1 Bacteroidota bacterium | reverse complement strand
TTTTGTCAACAGACCCTCAAAAGGCTTTTTATGATATACAATTTACAAACGTGGGTACAGGAAACGGGGATTACCAAAAAGCAGAGAATTTAGTGAATGGAACTTGGTATAGATGGATTGCGCCTGATTCTTTTGGAATAAAGAAAGGCGACTACGCGCCCATTCAGGTGTTGTCATTGCCCAAAAATCTTCAAGTGTTGGATTTGATAGCTGAGTATAAAATGAGCGAGGATATTGCTTTTTTTTCTGAAACGGCATTGAGTTCAGAAGATAAAAATCGTTTTTCCAATTTAGATGATGGCGATAATGTGGGTTTTGCAAACCGTTCAGGCCTGCGAATTAATAATATTAAACTGGGCGATAGCTTGAAGTTAAGAACTGAATTTAGCCACAAGGTGGTTTCTGAACGCTACCGAAATCTTGACCGGATTAATAAGATTGAGTACGGTAGAGAATGGAATTTCAACGATCTTGATGTGCAACAAACCGAGAATGTAAGCGATGCTTTGGTAGAGCTGAATGTGAAAAATCGGTACCGATTTATGGTGAATTCAGGCTTAAGAAGCACAACAGGAGGTTTATTGACCTTCAAAGAAATTGTGGAAATGGAAAGTCGCAAGGGATTTCTTCAAGGCAAAAATGTAACAACCTATATTCAAACTACAAATTCTAAAGCCGGCAGTCAATCGACATGGATTCGAAACAATGGCGATATCTTCACCCATATTTGGAAATTTAAGCCCGGAACAGAAATTTGGATTGAAGACAAAGCAGATAAATCTGCGGATACAACGACTAACGGTTCCTTTCGATTTTATGACTTTAAGCCGTACATAAAATCAATTGAGATGAAAAAGTTTGATTTTTTGGTTTCATACAATTACCGAAAAGAGTTTGAGCAAGTCTCCTCTCAGATGAAAGAAAAATCAACCGCACATACTGCTTATCTAAAAGCGACATGGAATCCCTGGGATTTCATTAGTATTCAAAATACAAGTTCACTGCGTGATTTTGCAGTGAGTGACTCGTCTTTTTTTAGCCGTGGTTTGGCCAATAACCAAACCTTCATTACCAATTTCCAGGCAAATTTTCAGACCAAGAAAAGGTGGCTGCTTGCCAATACCTTGTATGAAATAACTTCAGAAAGATTGGCAAGGAAAGAAGTTGCTTTCATAGCCGTGAATCCTGGAAATGGGCAATTCATTTGGATGGATAAAAATGAAAATGGACTTCAAGAGTTAGAGGAATTTCAGGAATCGCCCAATGCATTTGGTGATTTTATAAGGGTGGTGATTCCTACACGCGAGTTGTTTCCGACTACGAATTTGGGATTCACCGGTACCTTAAAATTCGAGCCCAAAAACCTCATAAAGCAAACAAAAAGCCTGCCTAAGGAAACCTTGCGAAATGTTACCTCCATTACCAATTTTAGAATCTCACAGAAAAAAACAGCAGGAGATTATTATTCCAATCTCCTTTTTCAAACAAACGATTTTTTTCAAGATACAAATTTGTTAGAGGGGCAGACCTTGATGCGCGAAGAGCTTTGGTTCTTTAGAAATCACCAATTAGGGGAGGTGAAAATGTTTTGGTCCAATTCACGCGGCAAAACATTTTTGGCTACTGGAGCAGAAAGCAGGGGATTAATAAGTTATGGAACCGAACAACGCATCAATTTGGGCAAGAGCAAAAGTATTGAGAATGAGTACAAGATGGGGAGCCGATATTCCCAAGTTGATTTGATGCCCGGCAGAAATTATAACATTTCATTTTTGGAGGTGTATCCTAGATTTAATTTGCAACTCAATCGTAAAGCGAGACTAACCTTCGGATACCAATACAAAAACAAGGTCAATCGCGATTCGATAAGCGAATGGAATTCTACAGTGCAGATTCACAAAATTTCAGGAGACACCAAAATCAATTTTAAAGGAAGAAACAATTTGTTTACCCGCCTTGAATTGGTTTATGTAGATCAAAATGGAACGCCACCTTTTACGGCT
>JAYSVQ010000205.1:0-2015 GCA_043718485.1 Bacteroidota bacterium | reverse complement strand
TTCAAGCCTATTCAGGAAACACGCTTACATTTGGAATTCCAATGGAAGCAGACAACCTTCCGTGGTATTACATTCCCATTTGGATGGGGGTTACAATTCCCTTACCTACGCTTTTGTTTTTCGGATTTGGAATTTTACTACTGTGTTACAACGTATTTCGTGCAAAATTTAAGGTGTACCGAAATTGGGAGGAGCTATCCGATTTAATACAACTCTTTCTCATGTTGGCGCCACTATTGGCGGCGATTTCAAGTAAATCGGTTCTCTACAGTGGTTGGCGCCATTTTTATTTTATATACGGAGGTTTTGTTTGGATAGCGATGGTAGGTTTTGAGGGATTCACTTCTCAACTTCAACATGGTTATCTTCAATTCAGGAAAACCTTTACTAAAATACTAAATGGAGCTATTGCACTTTTTCTTTCATGGTCAATTTACATTCTCTTCATTGGGCATCCTTACCAATGTGTTTATTTCAATGTGTTGGCCGGGCCATCGGCGACTATGGATTCCCGATTTACCCTGGATTATTGGGGACTGTCGGCAAAAGAAATGCTAACAATGTTGCCCGAAATTGAAAAAGGAGATAGTGTTGTTGTAGCGACGAATAGTTATCCGCTAAAAACGAACCGATTGTTTATGGATAAAACTGACCGAGATCGTTTTTTCTGGAATGAATTGGGAAACTTGTCAAAAGCAAAATATGCATTGGGCTATTCTAAGAAAGCACTTCATCCCAGAAAAGGAGAAAGTATTTTTCAAGTAAAGGCCTATGGGATTGTACTCGATGAAATTATTGCCCTACATCCGGAACCGTAACAGGCAATTTTACTTTGCAGTTTATTTTGTAGGGCGAAGGAATAAAATATTGTCGTGGTAATGCAAGGGCAGGGTATTTTCCTTTTTCACTGAGAATGGAAAGGCTTTTGGCAAATGAGCTTCAAAACCCAAGGAAACAATGATCTTTTGACGAAAATCATTTCTCAGTATGTGGATGAAATTCTTTCCAACTATGCCAATACTCCTGATAGGAATTTATTCGTTTTAAATTGGGATAATCTGGGTTTCCTGATTCTCCCAGAATTGAATACCGGTTAACAAGACTTACCAAAGAGTCGTTGCTAAGGGAGAAAATCTGTTCCTCGCTGGTTCTTTCTAATGTAACAAAACTGCTACTGTCTTTTGACAAAATAATGACGAAGGGCGTGTTATTCAACTTATCATAAATTAACCTCTCCTTTTGCAAACGATTCCAGTCAAATGCTTTGCTTGCATTCCCAATCGAAATGCCAACTACCCATGATTTAGGTTGCCAGGATTGTGTATCGCGACGGGTCAATTTACCGGTTATTCTACCCTTTTCGTAAGTAGCCATGTTTTCATATTGCTCATTGAACGCTTCGTCTGGCTGCATGATCAAAGAATTTGGATTGAGTTCTAACCACTTGGCGAGCGTGGTTTGAATAAAGGGAAACTCAGGTAAGAATTGCCCTTTTCTTTTTCCGTTTACAGCTTCGCCGGTCGCTTGCCTCCACCAAGAATGGCTGGATTCATCTTCAAACATTGCATTGAAATGATCCATACCGACCAACCTGAATTTTTCGACTTTACCTTCCACTATGGGTTCAAAAACACGCCCACTTCTGCAAACGGTGCAATAGGTAATCATGATGGGCTTCCCTCCCACACTATCTCTCACTTGATGATGATAGCCTAAAAATTGAATAGGATAGGCTTTTGATTCATTGTTTAGCGAAACGCCCATTACCAAACGGTCTAGGCCCACTTTGTTATTTTCGATAGGCTGAAGTTGCAACGTAGAGGGCTGGTAAAACATAGTATCTGCAGCCATATTAAAATTAGTGGCATAGATTAACCCTACTACTAATAACAAAGCAAAGGTTGCAAAAATTTTGGAGGCCGAAAAGGAACTTCTAAATCCCAACAGAATCATTCCCCCAAAAACAATGCGAAAGCCCCAAGCCCAGGAATATAAAAAATAAGCCAGGGGCAAAG
>JAYSVQ010000204.1:0-2028 GCA_043718485.1 Bacteroidota bacterium | reverse complement strand
CCCATTTGCTGAAGGGCCCACCGCCGCAATGGTATGATCCACTCCTATTTGAACGCCGGTTTCTAAATTCCAAACGTAAACCAAGCCTGTAAATGCGCCTCCAATAACCCTTGTAGAAACGATAGCGTCGAGCGTATCATCTTGGTCGTAATCGGCAACAGCAGTTAATCCATCACCGCCTCCAACTGCACCCGCTATAGTTATAGAATTTTCAACCACCATTCCCCAACTTGGACCAATAGAATAGACCATATTTCCACAGACCAATTCAAGTCCGGCACAACTATCGCAAGTTCCCACCGCAAAATCCATAGCATCAACCGCTACAGAAACAGGCCACCGTTGTCCTGTGGCTTCAACTTGTCCTTTACTATTTCCACTTCCCCCCCCACCGAGGTAAACACCGGTTTGTCCGTTAAAAATTTGATTTCCTACATATACCTCTGCATTCCCATCTTGGTCAAAATCTGCAATTCCCGGTACAGGTGCTATATTTCCATCGACACCTAAAAGGCCCCAACCATGTTTTCCCGCATTGGGTCCACCACTGGAGGTCCACAATAGGGTTCCCAGATAATCATAGCAACGAATTATACGGTCAGAGCAGACAATTACAATTTCAACTCCGAAATTGGTTCTATCCATATTGCCAAGAGCAATACAGGTATTGTTTACTCCATTATGACTTACAGGCAGAGAAAAACTAGTTTCTTGCGTTCCATCCAATCCATTAAAAATCCTTACAATCGGTGAGGCTGCTCCTCCAGCCGTTCGTGTGGCAATTACAATTTCAGAAACCCCATCGTGGTCTATGTCGCCAACCACCGGAGTTGCCAAAGCAGAAACTGGATTTGCCGGCCATGGAGAAACCCAAATCGAGTCAATTGCAAATTGAGACTCAACCCCAACATAATTACAGGTTAAAGAAAGCACATCGGGATTACCAAAAAAGAATCCGTCGCAAGCTGCATTGTTCAAACAGTCGCCATCGTAACAATCTACTTGTCCGTCGTTATCGTCATCTAATCCATTACCACAGAGTTCGACCTGCGCATTTGCAGTTATGGATAAAGTAAGCAGAAGAAAGAGAAAAACGCCTTTGGCAAGGAATGGTTGAAATTGCCTCATGTATTCACTTGGATTGGAAAGAATCCGCAAAAAACCGAAAATGATTCCAAAAAACCCAATTTTTCCATCCACAAAATCAATTATTTACATAAATCCCAATTTATACTGAGCCTTGAAATAGAAAGCCGCAAAAAATGTAAGCCAAACTTTACTTCAACTTTAGGATTTTTTGTATTATGATATAAATAAATAAAAGAGGAAAACCTTTACTACTGTCATTTTGTCACAACAATTGAAAAAATCACTAAATTTGTGCGCTTTTATCATGCGTCATTCCAAAATCACACAAAAGGTATTTGCACCTGAAGTTCATTCCCAATTATTGGATGAGGAATTTCAGGGGAGTTCGTATTCCCAATCGCCGACATTAGAAATTGAGGAAAGGCCCTTCCCGCCCAAAAAAACCGCATTTATTGAAAGTTATGGGTGTGCCATGAATTTCTCTGATACTGAGATAATCGCCTCAGTATTAAGGGAAAATGGTTTTACTTTTACCCAAAATGAGCATGAAGCTGATTTAGTGCTTTTAAATACCTGTGCGATTCGGGAAAATGCAGAAGATAAAATTTGGAACCGCCTGAAATCACTGAAAAAGCATAAAAAAGCCAGACCCGGGGCATTGGTAGGTGTATTAGGCTGTATGGCAGAAAGGTTAAAAGAAACCCTTCTCGAAAAAGAAAAACTTGTAGATATCGTTGTGGGACCGGATTCGTACCGCGACTTGCCCAATTTAATTGCCGAGGCCGAAAGCGGCCAAAAGGCAGTAAATGTGTTTTTATCAAAAGACGAGACCTATTCTGATATTTCTCCGGTACGAATCAACAGCAACGGCGTAACCGCTTTTATTTCAATCATGAGGGGCTGCGATAATATGTGTTCGTTTTGCGTGGTTCCCTTCAC
>JAYSVQ010000203.1:0-5803 GCA_043718485.1 Bacteroidota bacterium | reverse complement strand
AAATGCAGGTCAGGATATTAAAAAATGTGCAGCCAATGCAGTCACCAGATTAAATGGCTCGATTCAACATGCACCCGGTGGAACGTGGACGGGCGGATCGGGAACCTATAATCCAGGCCCGAGTACGCTGAATGCCTATTACACACCCACTGCGGGTGAAATATTGGCAGGTTCAGTTACGCTTACCCTTACCTCAAATCCAGTTTTGTGTTGTTCAACAAGTTCAGATAATGTAACGATTTATTTCGATTCACCTTTGGTGAATGTACCCGCGCCCAATCCCGGAATTGCTTGTAATGGAGGATTCGTAAATTTGAGTGCAGTTGTTCTTTCTGGAATTCCTCCCTCTCGTTATCAATGGAATAATGGGGCGATTACCTCAACCACCTTTGTTCCTGCGGGAAACTGGTGTGTTTCAATGACAGATAGCCTCAATTGTGTTTCATCATTTTGCCGAACGGTAACCCAACCTCCATTGTTAACAGCAATAATGAATAGCACGAATACAACATTCATTGGAGGAAATGATGGAACTGCAAATGCGACACCGTCGGGAGGCACTCCACCCTATACCCACAGTTGGAACACAGGTGCCACAACTTCAAATATTACTGGACTAATAAAAGGAGTGTATGTAGATACAATTCGCGGTGCTAATGGTTGTGTATTTATTGGAAAGGTAGCAGTCAATGATCCCGGATGTGCAGGTTTTACTGCGTCTATTTCAGGGTATTCACTGAATTGTTTTGGAGAAACGAACGGTTATTCTTTTGTTTCCGGAACTTCAGGTGGCATTCCCCCCTATTTCTATACATGGGATACAAATCCCGTTCAATATAATGATACAGCATTTGGCTTGTCAGCGGGGGAGTACCAAGTCGTTGTAGAAGACGCCCAGTTATGTCAGATAGTATTGAATTCGGTGGTAACTCAACCTCCAATTCTTACCTACACAAAAAGCCAAACTAATATAGCCATCATTGGTGCCAATACGGGAACTGCAACAGTTACACCAATAGGCGGAACCCCTAATTATTCTTATGCTTGGAGCAATGGACAAACGACACAAACCGCAAATGGACTTTCTGTTGGAACCTATTATATAACCGTTACAGATTCAAGAGGCTGTTCCTTCAATGATAGTGTTAGAATAACACAACCGAATTGCAACCCAGACGAAATTTGGTTAGAGCATATGGATGTTACCTGCAACGGGGGAAGCAATGGTTCTGTAACCGTATTCCTTGAATCAGCCGTTTTGCCGGTAAATTATGCTTGGAGCAACGGAGGTAATACGCCCACAATTACAGGCCTTACAGCCGGAATTTATTCTGTCATTACAACAGACTCGGTACAATGTATTAAAACCGCATATGTAACGGTATTGGAGCCGACCCTAATCAGCATTTCTTTAAATGAAAAAAATGTGACTTGTTATGGTAGTAGCAATGGTTCAATTTCTGCGCTTATTTCCGGTGGAACCCCACCTTACATATTCGAATGGTCCAATTTTTTAACATCAGAAGAATTGAATTCAATTGGGCCCGGTATTTATTACCTTCTCATCACAGACTCTCTGGGTTGTGTTGCTACTGCTGTTGCAACTATAACAGAGCCAGCTCAGAATTCTTTTTATTTAACATGGGTAACCCAGGAAGTTTCTTGCAGTTTTGGCGATGATGCGAACATAAATCTTACTCCAATCGGCGGCACGCCAGCATATCAATATTTTTGGTCAAATGGGGTTAAAACACAAAATCTCTTGGGAATTACTGCAGGGGTATATACTGTAAATGTAGTTGATGAGAATCAATGTCTTGCCACAGCAACTATTGTTGTTGACCAGCCAGATTCTACAGTAATTGATTCGCTTAAGGTTGAATGCGTATTGCCGGCAAGAAAAGAGGTTAAAATCACTGTTTTTGCGTCAGGCGGAAGAGGACGGCCATGGGAGGTTTCATTTGACAATGGATTTAGCTTTGAAACACCCGGAGATACCGTTAAAATTTTACCTGCCGGGATAAACTATATTGTCGTCGTACGTGACGCTATGAGTTGCGCTTCAGCTGCTATTCCTGCGAATAGTGTCTCCACTTGTGGGCCGTTGGATCTTGAAATGCCAAACGGGTTTACCCCAAACGAAGATGGGTCAAATGACTTTTTTGTTATTCATGGCATTGAAAAATTTCCTATTAATCACTTTACTGTGTTTAATCGCTGGGGAAATCTGGTTTATGAAAAAGATAAATATTTAAATGAATGGCAGGGTCAAAACCAAACCGGACAAACCCTTGCTGATGGAACTTATTACGTCATAATTGACATTAACAACGGCCAGAAAACGATGAATTCGTTCGTTGACATTCGTCGTTAATAAATTAAAGAATATAATTTATGAAAAATCTAATTTTTATTTCCATCTTTTTGAGCACAATCGCCACTTCCTTTGGGCAACAAGACCCTTTAGTGAGCATGTATATGTTCAATGGCCTTTTAATAAACCCAGCTTATGCCGGCACAAAACCTTACGTAAGGAGCACGCTGTTACATCGTAGCCAATGGGTAGGATGGAAAGGCGCCCCGATGACCGATATCATCACCGTAGACGGAGGCCTCAAAGACAATGTTTCTGCAATCGGACTAGTCGCTTCCAATGACCGGGCAGGCGTAACGAATCAAGCAGATATGCATGCAAACTATGCCTATCGCATAAAGCTAAAGCCTGATGCTTACCTTTCATTTGGGCTAAAAGCTGGTCTGACCTGGTATTCTGCAAATCTTGGAGATTTAACGGTTTGGGATGGAAATGATAATGTGTATGCCCAAGGAAATCAAAACAGTATACTGCCTAATGTTGGTGTCGGTGCCTTTTATTATTCAAAGAAATTTTACGCCGGTCTTTCTGTTCCCAAAATATTGAGTTACGACCCTAGCGAGAGCTTCTCAATCGGAAAAGATGTAAATGCAATTCCGAATGTTAGGCGACATTACTATTTAACTGCTGGAAACACCTTTGTTCTTTCTCATGCGATTGCATTAAAGCCGTCAATTCTGTTACGGTATGTACATAGCGCACCGGTGGGTGCGGATTTCAATTTTCATGTTCTTCTTAACCAAATACTGTGGATCGGTGCGTCGTACCGGCTAAACGATGCCGCTGTTGCTATGATGCAGTTGCAAGTTATGCCGGCTTTACGTATTGGTTACGCCTATGATTACACGCTTACTCGTGTAGGAAACTTTTCTTCCGGGAGCCATGAAATAATGTTAGGATACGACCTTGGGCGTGATATTATTAAAATGAAAACGCCTCGTTATTTTTAAAATTTATCAAAATGAAAACAATTAAACCCTTCATCTTTTCGGTTTCAATTTTAGCACTAATACTTTCTGTAGGCTGTGCAAAAATCTACACTGGCCGTGGCGATTATTATTACAATAATTTAGCCTATGCTGATGCAACCTCCTTTTATAAAAAAGCCATAAAGATAAATCCTGATCCTGTAATTGAGGCCAAACTTGCCGACAGTTACCGAAAAGTTGGAAAGCCGGCTGATGGTGCAGCGGTATGCGTTGGACCACCAGATACAACCCGACCTGCTTGTGAATTGCTCATCGTTCAGAACCTGATGGAAAAGGATGAATTTGGCGATGCTAAAATTTGGTTGGCAGATTATCTTGAACTTACCCCAAACGATTTAGTTGCCCAAAATAGATGGGTTGCATGTGATTCTGCGCCAACTTGGAAAGTGGATTCAGGATTAGTCACAATTCAAGAGTTAAGTGGCCAAATTAACAGCGCAGAGGGGTCAAACTTTTCAGCCGCATTTTTCGGTGAAGGAATTGCTTTCGTCTCAGAGAGAAGAAATGATGTTTGGATTGGAAAAGCCGCTTGGACAGGAAGAAATTATTTAGATATATATCAAGTTGATAAATCTGATGACTTAAATTGGGGAACTCCTCAACTAATGAAAGCCAAGTTGAATGGAAAATACTATGAAGGCCCTATGTCTTTTTCCAGTAACCAAGATACAGTTTGGTTTACCCGTTCAAATCTATCTAATGGAATGTTGCTTGAGAGTACATCAAGTGTTAACAATCTAGAGTTGTACTATTCTGTAAAGCATGATGAAAACTGGGATAAACCTGTAAAATTTCAGTATAATAATTCTGAGTATTCAATCGGTCATCCCTCCCTTTCACATGATGGTAGCATGCTGTTTCTCGTTTCCGATATGCCAGGTGGCCAAGGCGGAACCGATTTGTATGTTTGTTCTCGTTTAGGTCAAGGAAAATGGTCCGAACCTGTCAATCTGGGTAAAACTGTAAATACTCCTGGAAATGAAATGTTTCCTTTTTACGCCAGAAATGAAATCCTATATTTTTCTTCAAATGGCCAGCCCACTTTAGGGGGCTTGGATATTTTCTCAACCCGTAAAAAGGGCAGTGCTTGGGAAAAACCGGTTAACCTCAGGTACCCAATCAATACTGCTTTTGATGATTTTTCCTTTATTATGAATGTGAAAGATAGTACAGGCTATATTTCAAGCAACCGAGATAACGTCATTGGGGTCGATAAAATTTATGGTTTTAAAATTAAAGCTCAGAAGAGAGTTATTCCTCCTGTTGTTGAGTGTGCGCCTTTAATTCAAATGATGAAGGGCAAAGTAGTCTCTACGCAAACAAAAACGCCTGTTCCCGGTGCAAGAGTTGAACTTTTTGATAGCTCAGGAAAGTCAGTGAAAAGGATTTTTGCGAACGATGAAGGTCTGTTTTCTTTTCCTTTGGATAGTTCAAATGCGTATAAAATTTCGGGAATGAAAGAGGGCTATTTCTTTAATTCAATGGCTTTTAGTTCTGCAGGCTCCTCTGTTTTTATTACCCTCGAATTGGATTCCTTGGTAGTCGGAAAAGCCATCGTCATTCGCGATATCTACTATGATTTTGATAAATGGAACATCCGGTCAGATGCAAAAGCGCCGCTTGATCATTTGGTCGAGGTCATGAACGAGAATCCCAGAATACATATTGAATTAAGTTCGCATACCGACAGTCGAGGCTCAAATGCCTATAATAAAACGTTGTCCCAGGAACGTGCTGAATCTGCAGTTGAGTATCTCGTATCTCATGGGATACCGGCGACCCGAATGAATGCAAAAGGCTATGGCGAAGACAAGCTCATGAATCAGTGTAAGGAGTTGGTAGAATGCTCAGAGGAAGAACATCAAGTTAACCGGAGAACTGAATTTACCGTTATAAGAAAGGATTAACAGAATATAATTTTTTGGAAAAAATAGTCTCCAATATACATGGAGACTATTTTTTTTTAATTTAAGCCGGCTACTAATGCTATTTGTAGTTTTTCGATTTCTCCAAATTGAAAACAACCTTTAAAAAGTATTTTTTAGCGCCTAAATGAATTCCTTTGCTTTCGAAAAGAGGGAGACAACTGTATTCACCCTTAACCCAGGTGAATTAGAAAATATGTGAATCATGTAAGTAAATTTCGGATTTGTGCAACAAAACAAGTGCCAGTAAGGGTTACTTTTGGTATGTGAGTATGTATTCACATTTAATTAAACAAACATGAAAACTTTAGAAGAATTAACAGGAAACTGGAACGAAATTAAAGGAAAGCTGAAGCAAAAATTTGCCATGCTTACCGACAATGATTTATTGATGACAGAGGGCAAGCAAGACGAGGTGCTAGGGCGTCTCCAAACTAAGTTAGGAAAAACAAAAGAAGAATTGCATTCCATTATTGATGCGTTGTAAGCCCAATTCAATTATTCAAAAAATATTA
>JAYSVQ010000202.1:0-5805 GCA_043718485.1 Bacteroidota bacterium | reverse complement strand
GAAGTCAGGTTTGAACCTGCAGGCGTTTTTGGATTGAACTGTTGCTCAGTTAAAGGATAAGGCATACGAACAGGGATAATGCCTCCGGTAACATTGTTTGGATGAGCCGAAAGGGCCGGAAGTCCAGTTCTTCTCCAATCTGTCCATACCTCAGGGCTGGTAAAGAGGGCAATGTACTTCTGTAGCATTATTTTATCCAACGAGATGGAGCCAGTAGTTTCATTGGTATAATCAGCTACGAAGGTAGAATCTGTTACCCCATGTTTAGACAAGGAAGCCAAAACTGCATTATTATATGCAGTGGCCGCCCTTGGCTTATCATTTGTTTGAAATGCAGCTTCAGCCTCAATAAAGAGCTGTTCTACATAAGAAAGGAATGACACAGGTGAGTTAGCAGAACCAATAGATGGGCCGATTCCCAATGCACCATCTTCGTAGGCCGCAAGGCGAGGATCGCCCATACCGGTCATGTTGTCAACCATATATCCTGCAATTTCAACGTCTCCTGGGCGGTCTCTTTGAAATTGATACCAAGGGTTGGCCGCAGTTTCTGTGGTCGAGAAAGGCACCTCAAAGTCATCAGCATTTGTCGCAAATGAGCCATTAGACAAAGCGGTAAGGGCATTGCCATAATTTGCAGGGTCGATTAAGGCAAGGTGCAAGTACAATCTTGCTTTCAAAACGTAGGCAGCATTAATCCAGGCAGCTGCATCACCCCCATAAATAAAATCTTCAAAGGAGGGTGCGATAACTCCCGGATCTTGGTTCAAATTAGAAATTGCGCTGTCAAGCATGACATGAAGAGCGGCATAGATTTCCATTTGGGAATCAAATTTTGGAGATTGGTTGTCTGGTCCCAAAAATGCCTCTGAAAGAGGAACATCGCCCCAACAATCAGTAACCACACTCATGCCATACGCCATCAGTATTTTTGAAATACCGGCAAAGGCCATGTATTTACTTTCCTCAGACGTTTTATTCAAAATATAAAGATCATTTAGAGGACCGCCATACAAGTTAAAACGCCAAACATTGTCAAAATCTCCGGCAAGAACGCTGTAGATTTCCATCGCAAAGAATTGATTTCCTCCGGCCTTTTCTTGTTGCATCCAAATGCCTACAAAGCGAGATAAATCACCGCCAGTTGCATAGGCAAGATGCATTTCAGAAGAACTTAGCATAACCCCAGGGGTTACAGTTTCGGTATCATTAGGGTTATCATTAAGGCCCTCAAAATATTTTTCACATGAACTGAAAAACAGTAATGCGAAAACAAATAACGATATTTTATGTATTGATTTCATAATTAAATACTCCTTGATTAAAGATTAACCTTTAAGTTGAAAATGTAGGAATGGGTACTCGGCATGTTGAAGTAATCAAGGCCTTGTGCATTAAACGAGCCCATGAGGCTGGTTTCAGGATCAACACCTTTATATTTAGTTAATAACAAGAAGTTACGTGCAGTAAAGCCAACTTCAATTCCTTGCAAAAATGTTTTAGCAAGCCATTGTGGTTTCAATTGATAGAACAAAGAGACCTCTCTCAATTTTAAGAAAGATCCATCTTCAATAAATTGCTCAGCTGGACCACCGAATCCACCGCCTGTAGTTGCATACCAAGCTTGATCAAGGGTTACCTCGGTAGTATTGGGTGTTGTGGTAGAAATTACATTTCCATCTGCACTAACGGTTCCAAGTACCCCTTCAAAGACTGTGGTTTCGCCTCTTGTTTCTGTTGCTCCTGCCATACCCAATGTGGTAAGCGCACCGCGTGTACCGTTCCAAATGTCGCCACCTTGTCTCCAATCAAGTAACACAGAAAGGCTAAGCCTTTTGTAAGAAAAAGTGTTTCTAAATCCCATGAGGAAATCAGGATTTGGATTGCCAATTTGTTTTTCGCTTAGCGCCATGATTGGGTAACCGAAGTAGGCAGAATTGCTATCATTTTCAATTACCACGTTATCGTCGGCATCACGTACCCATGCACCTCCGTAAATCGCTCCATAAGGTTGACCCGCGACTGCGCGAATGGCGCTGCCTTCAAAGCCGCCCAAGAAAATATTTTCAATTCCAGGAGCAAGAGCCACGACCATGTTTTTGTTGCGAGAGAAGTTTACCATCATGTCCCATTTAAAATTTTTGCTCTTGATAGGAGAGGCGGTTAGCATAATTTCAATACCCTGGTTGGTGATTTCACCGGCGTTAATGATTTGCTCTAAATAACCTGAGGATGCAGGAATTTGAACTGAGAAAATTTGATCTTTAGAATTCGATGAATAATAGGTTACATCAAGTCCTAATCGATTGTTCAAAAACTTAAGATCGGCACCAATTTCAAATGAGGTCGTTTTCTCAGGTTTGATTCCGCTGTTTCCTAATTGATCTCCTTTAGAATAACCGCCAACACCATCGACAGGAAAGCTAACTCCACCTGTCCATCCGTCTGCAAATGTTGAGGCGTTGTAATAGGTGATTAATTCATAAACACCGGCATCTTTACCTACTTTAGAATAGGATACTCTAAGCTTACCATAAGGCAGGATTTTGTTATTATCCATTTTTAGCATTTCGGTAACTACCCATCCTAAATTTACAGAAGGATAAAGGAAGGAACGTTTGTTTGAAGGTAGGGTAGAAGACCATTCTTTTCTGCCGGTTACTTCTAAATATGCCCAAGATTTGTAATCTATCTTGGCATCAAAGAACATTGCAGTTCTTCTTAGTTTATAACCACTTTGTCTTACAAGAACGGATTGTGCATTTGAGATTTGGGTAAACCCGGGGAAATTGAACCCATCGCCTTGAGAATATAGACGATTGTAACTCTCGTCATACATATTGTTACCCAAAATCAATGTGCCATTAATATCTTCTGTCAGCTTCTTATTTAAGGTAACCCACAAATCAGAATTGATATGCTTGTAATTATGTTTGTCAAGATAAACCTGACCGGCTGGCCGAGTAGCTGAACTTAAAGCAAAGGTTTGTTCGCGGGAATCAGTATAGGTGTCTGTACCTAATCTGTAAAATACATTTAACCAATCGGTTGCTGCGTAATTCAAACTTGTAAAGCCATACAGGCGATTGACATTGTCGTTGAATTTGTTTTTGTTAATGGTCCAATAGGGGTTATCATAAATTCCGTTGCGATAACTTCTTTGACTACCGTCTGCAAATTCATAAGAACTTAAGTTGGATACATCTTCACTTCCATTTGAGTTGTCAAACGTGGAGGGTGTTCTTAACAATCCCAGCATTATACCCGAGATATTATTTCCTTGTTGAACTCTAGATCCACCTGAGCTCACATAGGAAACCGAGGTTGCGGCTTTAAGCCTGTTTGAAAGTTGGGAATCTCCAGAAAACTTGACCGTCGTTCTTCCAAAATCGCTTAAAGGAATAACTCCATTTTGTTTTAATTTTCCAATAGAAAATCGATAGGCAGTGTTTTGATTTCCACCTGATAGGGCAATAGTCTGGTCCCAATTGGTGGCCGTCTTAAAAAAGCTTTCTTGATTATCATAAGGTGTAACCTTTGTTACAGCTGTTGGGTCGCTTGCCCCAACGATGTCTCCATTCTGGTCCCACATTGCATTTGCATCGCCGTTCCAATAAAGGGTGTCGATTAATGCGCCCCAAGCGTTACGGTTATTGGAAGAAGGGGCTAGATAATTACCTCCCGTTCCTTGAGAATATTTGTTTTGAAGCGGAACATAGCGGTTGACTTGATCAAAGGAAAGGCTGGTTGAATAAGAGACATTGACTCCCTTGCCGCCAATTGCTGTGTTACCTCTTTTGGTTGTAATTAAAATTACACCGTTAGCGGCTTGAATTCCATAAAGGGCGGTCGCTGCTGGGCCTTTCAAAACGGTTACTTCTGCGATATCGTCCGGATTGATGTCAATCGCCCGATTGGAATAGTTAACCCCATCCAACAAGTTATTGTTGCCGTCATCTGGATTTCCAGAATAAACCTGGGAATTATCAAGCGGCACTCCGTCAACGACCATTAAAGGTTGGTTGTTTCCGGTAATAGAGGATGACCCTCTAATTTTAATAAAGGCCGAACTTCCCGGAGTTCCGGAAGAATTTGTGACTTGAACCCCTGCGATTTTACCGGATAGGGCACTAATCATATTGGTCTCCCCGGAATTGCTCAGTGCATCGCCGCCTACTGTTTGAACGGAATAGCCCAGTGCTTTTTTCTCTCTCGGGATACCCAAAGCCGTAATTACAACCTCATCTAATTGTAGGTTGTCTTCTTCCATCGCCACATCTAAGGAGTCTCCTGCGGGCACTTCTTTGGTAATGGTCTTTATACCGACCATTCTAAATTCTATTTCTGTGCCTTTTCCAGACAAGGTGAGAGAGTATCTTCCCGCCTCGCCAGAAAGGGTTCCGTTTGTGGTGCCTTTTTCAAGGATGACTACGCCTGGCAATGGACTTCCGTCCGATGCGAGGGTAACCGTTCCTTAAATGCTTTGAGCCCACAATTCACCGCTGCATATAAAAAACGCAACGGCGAAAAGTAATTTTCGAATCATATAGCTGTAGATTTAGGTGAATTTGACCCTATTTAAGAATTAATTTAGGACCAAACACAACAAAATATTTACACCCCCGTTTAAAGCAGGTTTTTCCTTTTATCAGCTCGCATTTTCGACCAATTATGCATACGATTTAAGGTATTTCATGTCAATTTTGAAAACGCTATAAGCCTCGTTTTGAACCAAAAAGCGTCGAATTACGGTCCCAATCAAATGTCCAGCTGGCAAAGACCATGCGCCCAATCATGGGCGAGCCATAAGCCTCTATATGCTTGTTGCTCAATAAATTGGAACCGCCAATGCGCAGTACCGAGTGGTACTCGGGGAAATCCCATGAAACTTGCGCATCTAACAGATGATAGCTTGGCACGTCGCCAATTCCAAACGAGCTTTCCCAGCGAAAGGTGCTCAACCACTTCCAATTGGCCGAAAAACCGAGGTTTTTCCAAACCCTGCGACCTGTAATCCCCAAATTAATCTTGTTGCGGGGCGTGTTGAAACCGGGAATAATATCGTCGCTCACCTTGCTCGTGTCTAAATAAGCAAAAGTGTAATTGCCGTTTACCGTAATTCCTTTTCCGAAATAGTAATTCAAACCCAGGGCCGCGCCATAGCTGCTCACCTTTTCTTTTGAGTTTACCGGAATCTGGTACAGGTTATAGGTGGGCACATCGGGTGTATTCGTTAAAATGTCATTCTCACCCGTTTCCTCACCTGCAATTCCATAAATGGGTTGCACAACCCTAATGTCGCCGATGAAATGGGTGTATTCACTGTAATAGCCCATCACATCTACATACAATCGATCATGAATTATACCTCGGTAGCCCCCTTCTATGGTCTTCACATTTTCGGGCCGAAGGGGCGCAAGGGTAGTCACCCGTAAAAGCGTGGGATCTACAATGCCGCTGGTATCGTTTTTGTCTTGAAATGCCTGAACCGAGTTCCATGTGTAGAGGTTACTCACCCCATTCAAGTTTCCTTGCAAGGTAAGCGGCCCTAAATCCAACAAAATAAATTGATTTTGCAGGGTCGGCATGCGAAATGCCGATTGGGCCGCGATGCGCACATGGTGTCCGGCCTTTACCTCAAAAACAGCCGACAAACGGGGCGAAACCTGGGGCTTGAAGTTTTTATTTTTATCGGCACGAAAAGAGGCCATCACCTTGAGGCGATTGTCAATAAACTTTTTTCCTACCTGCACAAAGCCCCCGGCCTCCCAGGTTGAAAGCTCGTTGTAGTCGCCATTGGGGTCG